>NZ_BMQN01000010.1 GCF_014648135.1 Deinococcus sedimenti
GTCATGCTTCCCGCCTCGCTTGAGGCTCAGAAAAGATACAGGTCATGCGTGAATCTGTCAACACCTTCTGAAGATGCTGGCCTTGCGGCGTCAGCCGGGAGCCTCCAGGCCCGTGCGTGCTACGCTCCGCGCATGCAACTCAAGGTGGTGTTTTTCGCGCGCCTGAAGCGGGAAACGGGCGTGGAGCAGGGCACGGTGGACGTGCCGGACGGCAGCACGGTCCGCGCGGCCGCCGAACTGGTCGAGGCGCGCTACGGCGTGAGCCTGCGCGGCTGCATGGTCGCCATCAACGACACGTACGCCTCCCCCGATGACGTCCTGAAGGACGGCGACGAGGTCGCGTTCCTCCCCCCTGTCGCCGGAGGCAGCGACGAAACGGACGATCCGGGCACCCTCTGCGAGATGACGCCTGAACCGCTGAGCCTCGCGGCGGCCGACCTCTACCTGGTGAAACCGCAGTACGGGGCGCAGGCGTACTTCGTGGGCACCGTCCGCAGCCCCAACCAGGGCAAGGACGTGGAGTTCATCGAGTACGAGGGATACGACGCCCTGGCCCGCAAGGTGATGCACGGCGCCGCCGACGCCGCCCGCGAGAAGCACGGAGAGCTGCGCGTGTACATCCAGCACCGGGTGGGGCGCCTGCGGCCGGGCGAGGCGAGCATCCTGATCGGCGTGGCCAGCCCGCACCGCCGCGCCGCGCTGGAAGCCTGTGACGACATCATCGAGTACCTGAAGGTGCACGTCCCCGTCTGGAAGCACGAGGGCGACGAGGATGGGCAGCACTGGGTGCCGGGGCAGACCGGGCACGACACCCTGTAAGGGGGGCCTGATACGGATTCCGTCTGTTTCGTTCACAACCCGGAACTGCACCGGGTTGCCAACTCCACGCCCGGAACCCGTTTTTATCCTGCTCGCTCCGCTCGGGTTGAAAGTTTTTGCAGACCTTTCAACCGGAGTCCGTATGACTCAGCGGCGGCGCTGCGCCTGCTCGAACAGGAAGTACTCGCTGGGGCCGTGTTCGCGGGCGTGCGCCTCGAACGCCTGGTAGTACCGGGTGGCCAGCCCGACCATCAGCGCCACCGTGCCGCCCAGCGCCAGCAGTTGCGGCCAGCCGCCCGCCCCTGCCAGCAGCCCGTTGAACACCGCGTGCAGCACCACGCTGATCAGCAGGCCGCGCACCACCCAGCCGCGGCCCTGCTGCCAGTGCAGGCCCCCCAGCGCGTAACCCTGCGGCGCACTGAACAGCGCGTGCGCCAGCGTCGCCAGCACCGCGTGCCACGCGCCGGCGCCCGTACCGAAGCCCAGGGTGTACGTGACGTTCTCCATGAACGCGAAGCCCAGCGCGGCCGTCACGGCGTAGATCAGGCCGTCCATGGGTTCGTCGAAGGACAGTTCCGTGATGGCGGTCGTGGCGGCCACGAACTTGAATCCCTCCTCGATCAGGGCGTGCAGCAGCACCATCAGCGCCGCCACCAGCGGCAGCGGCGACACGTTCAGGTGCCCCAGGCTGGCCTCCAGCGCCGCCGCGATCACCCACGCGAGCATGCCCCAAGCGAACGTGCGGGCCAGCAGCCACAGCGGCTCCGGGTGCCGGTCGCGCCGCACGAAGAACCACAGCCACGCGAACGTCAACGTGACCGACAGCAGCAGCGCGAGGACCAGGGTCATACGGTCAGCGCAGCGCCAGTCCGGCCGCGCGGGCCTGCATGGGCGCGCTCGCCAGGTGCGTCAACGCCAGCGCCAGCGCATCCGCCGCGTGGTTGTTGAACAGTTCCCGGATGCCCAGGCTGGCCTTGACCATGTAGATCACCTGTTCCTTCTCGGCGCGGCCCGTGCCGACCAGGGACCGCTTGACCTGCATGGGACCGTAGTGGTGCACGGGCACGCCCGCCTGCGCGCAGGCCAGCTGCACCACGCCGAACGCCTGCCCGACCTTGAACGCCACGTCCGCCTGCTTGCGCAGGATCTGATCCTCGATCGCCACGGCGTCCGGGCGGTACTCGGCGATCAGGCGGGTGACCTCCTCGTGGATGTACTGGAGGCGGCGCGGCATGATCCAGGCGCTCTCGGTGGTCAGGCACACGTGGTACAGGTGGCGGGCCTTGCGCACGTCGCCCTCCACCAGCCCCAGGCCGAGATTCGCAAGTCCAGGGTCAATCCCGAGCACGATCATGCAGACTCCGGCCCGGCGATCTGTTCAAACCGCTGGGCCCGAGCGGATGCGAGAAGGAGGCGAGCGGGTTCCGGGCGTGGAGTGAGCACCCCGGTGTTGTTCCGGGGTGCTGACGGAACAGACGGAAGCCGTATCACGCCCGTAGGATACGCGCTCCGGATGCCCAGGAACGAAAAACCCCCGCCGGAGCGGGGGCGAGGAGCGAACGGGTGGGTTACAGGCGGCTCTTGGGGTCGAAGGCGTCGCGCAGGCCGTCACCCAGGAAGTTGAAGGCCAGCACGGTGATCAGGATCGCCAGGCCCGGGTACACCGCGATGAAGGGGTGTTCCAGCACGACCTCGTTCGCGTTCGAGAGCATGTTGCCCCAGGTGCTGACGGGCGGCTGGATGCCGAAGCCCAGGAAGGACAGGGCGGCCTCGCCGAGGATCGCGCCGCCGACGGCCAGGGTGCCGTTCACGATGATCACCGCGACGACGTTCGGGACGAGGTGGCGGAACATGATGCGGCTGCTGTTCGCGCCCAGGGCGCGGGCGGCGTCCACGTACTCCAGGTTCTTCAGTTTCAGGACCTCGCCGCGCACGAGGCGGGCGGTGCCCATCCAGCCGAAGAAGGTGAAGATCCCGACGATGATGAACACGCTGGAATTCGGGTTCTGCCGCAGCGCCGCGATGGCGGGGACGTCACTCACGGCGAACAGGCCGCTGATGGTCAGCTGCAGGGGCAGTTCGGGAATGGAGAGCATGATCTCGATGAAGCGGCTGATGGCGGTGTCCACCCAGCGGCCCAGAAAGCCCGCCAGGAGGCCCATCAGGGTGCCGAGGGCGACGCTGAACAGCGCGACGGTGAAGCCCACGATCAGGCTGACGCGGCTGCCATAGATGATGCGGGACAGCAGGTCGCGGCCCAGGCTGTCCTGACCGATGACGTGCTGCGCGCTGGGCGGCGCGTAGATGCCCGCGAGGTCCTGCTCGTTCGGGTCGTAGGGGGCGATCAGGGGCGCGAAGATCGCGATCAGGATCAGCGCGGCGATCACGACGAGGCTGATCATGGCGGCCTTGTGTTTGCGCAGGCGCCGCAGGGCGATCTGCATGGTCGAGCGGCTCTTGGCCGGGGCAGCGGTGGCGGGCAGGGTGGTCATCAGGAGTACCGGATCCGGGGGTCAATGACGGCGTAGGCGAGGTCGGTCAGCAGCTGGAACACGACGGTCAGGATGGCCAGCATCATCAGGCACACCATGACCACGTTGAAGTCCTTGCTGACCAGCGCGTCCAGAATGGCCTTGCCCATGCCGGGCCAGGAGAACACCGTCTCGGTGATGACGGCCCCGCCGAACAGGCCGGGGATGCTCAGGCCCAGCAGGGTCACGATGGGCGTCACGGCGTTGCGCAGCGCGTGCTTGTACAGCACCCGGCGGTCGGCGAGGCCCTTGGCGCGCGCGGTGCGCACGTAGTCCTGCGTGAGCGTCTCGAGCATGTTCGCGCGCATGAAGCGCAGCGTCACGGCGATCTCGCGCAGCATCAGGATCATCAGGGGCAGCAGCAGGTACTTCAGTTTGTCGGCGAAGACCGCCCACCATCCGGCTTCCGGCGGGACGTCGCCGCCCAGTCCGCCGGGCGGCAGGGACAGCGCCCCACCAGTGATCTGCGGCAGGTAGATGGCGAAGAAGTACAGGGCCAGGGCACCCACCCAGAACACCGGGGCGCTGACGGCCAGGAACGCGAAGAACGTCAGGATGTAATCCAGCGGCGAGTACTGCCGCACGGCGCTGAAGATGCCCAGCGGCACGGCAATGAGGGTGCTGATGATCAGGGCCGGGACGGTCAGCAGCAGCGTGTTGGGCAGGCGGCTCTGGAACACGAATTCCAGCGCGGGAATCCCGAAGTCCTGCGAGTACCCGAAGTTCCCGGTGATGGCCTGCTTGAGCCAGAAGAAGTACCGCGTGAACCACGGCTGGTCCAGGCCGTACGCGGCTTTCAGGCGGGCGATGTCATCTGGCGTGATGTTGCTGTTGCCGAATACCAGCTGATCGACCGGGTCGCCGGGTTGCAGGGCGGTCAGCGCGAAGATCAGCAGGCTGATCACCAGCAGCAGCGGGATCATCTGGATGACGCGGCGTAATGCGTAGGTTCCCATGTCGAACTCCTGCAAGGGGCAGGGGGAAGGCGGCGCTGGGCCGTCCCTCCCCCCTGCCCGTCACGCGCGCCCCGGGGGCAGCGCGCGGTGGGGCGGTTACTTCTGCTTGTACTCCTCGACGGCGCCCTTGCTGGCCCAGCCGATGTTCGCGGCGTTCCAGCTGGGGTACTGCGTGATGGCACTGAAGGTGTAGTTCACGAGGCCGGGGACCTTGGTGTACACGTTCACGCGGAAGTACAGGGGCAGGGCGGGCACCTCGGTGTTCCAGATGGCCTGCATGCGGTCGAACAGTTTGATGCGGTCGGCCTGGTTGAACTCGACCTTCGCCTGGTTGTACAGCTTGTCGTACTCGGTGTTCTTCCAGCCGGGGTTGTTCTGGCCGGAGTAGCCGTTGGCGGCGGTGGGAATGCCCTCGCTCTTCCAGAGGTTGCCTTCCTCGAACACGGGGTTGTTCGACCAGGCGTACATGGCCATGTCCCACTTGCCGCTCTCGCCCTTGCTCAGGAAGTCCGGCCCGAAGATGACGCTGGCGGGGTAGTTCTGGATGTTCACCTGCACGCCCACGGCCTTCCACTGCGCCTGGAGGATCTGCTGCACGCGTTCGCGGGTGCTGTTCCCGGCGGTGGTGGAGAAGTTCAGGGTGAGTTTCTTCCCGGCCTTCTGCAGGACGCCGTCGCTGCCGGGCGTCCAGCCGAGCGCGGCGAACAGCTGCCGGGCGCGGGCGACGTTCAGGTTGTAGTCGTTGACGTCCTTCTTGTACAGCTTGCTGACCGGGCCGATCCAGCTGTTGGACACGGCCTGCTTGCCCTGGAACAGCGCCTTGGTCAGCGCGTCTCGGTCGATGGCGTACAGCAGCGCCTGACGCATGCGGGGGTCGTCGAGGTCGAGGTCCTTGGCGCGCTGGCCGCGGGCGTTGATGTCGATGTGCTCCCAGACGGCGCCGGGCACGAAGTACGTCTTGTACTTGTTGCGTTCGTTGCGGGACAGGTCCACGCCCTGGTCGAAGGTGAGGCCCACGGCACTCACGGCGTCCAGCTGCCCGGACAGGATGTTGACCTTCAGGGTGTTGGTGTTCGGGATGAAGCGGTACGTGACGGTTTGCACGTAGTTCTCGGGGTTCTTCGGCTGGTTCCAGTACGCGGCGTTGCGGGTCATGGTCAGGCTGTTGCCGGTGCGCCACGCGGTGGGTTTGAACGGCCCGGCCACGACCTTGGGCAGGTTGCGGGCGGTGGTGAACGAGGAGATGAACTTCTTCCATTCCTCGTTGGTGACCTTGGCGTCCTTCTCGTTCTTCGTCTTGGCGTCGAAGGCGTTCCAGGCGGCGCTCATGATGTGGCTGGGTGCCAGGCCGGGGCTGACCTGATCCGCGAACAGGTAGGGCGGCTCGAAGGTGATCGTGAAGGTGTCGGCGTCGTTCACGGTGATCTTCGCGCGGTCCCAGGGGTCACGGTCGGGCACGGGCACGCGGTCGTCGTTCTCCAGTTTCAGCCAGAACTGGAAGTCCGCGACCTTGATGGGCGTGCCGTCACTCCACTTGGCGTCCTTGCGGATGGTGTACGTGACGCTGTTGCGGATCACGTCGCCCTTGCTGTCCTTGACGACCTTGTAGTCGCCGTTGCCGAGAGTGGGGACACGGGTGGCGATGTCGGCCTTGGTGGTGCCGTCGTCGTCCTGGTAGGTCAGGCCCGCACCCATGTAGCCGTTGATCTCGCTGGTGATGGCGAGGTTGTTGGTGTTCCAGGGGTCGTAGATGTTCGGCGGTTCCTGCGAGGTGCCGACGACCAGGCTGTTGTTGGCGGGCCCGGCGAGTGCCGCGCCGAGCAGGAATGCAGTAAGGGCAAGGGTCTTCTTCATGGAGCCTCCGTGTACTGACTGGGCAGGTCCTGCAGCCCGTGTTGTTGGTGATGCAGGCAGTATAAGGGTCACATGAAGAGAGTCAAGACCAGCGCGGGGTGACTCACACGACGTAATGGGGGATTGACACAGCAAAAAACCGGCCACCCCTGGGGTGACCGGCCTCTTCATCTTTCTGGCTGTTAGAGCAGTTCTCCGAATTACGGCATCAGGAAAAGAGCCTCCTGATGCCTCCATTCTCCGTCGTGCTCAGCAACATTCACTCGCTCCGCTCGGCCACAAAGACTGCATCTTTATGGCAAATGCTCTAGTGGCTGCCGCAGCCGCCCGCACCCTCGCCGTCGGGGGACTGGGCGCCGTCCGTGCGGAAGGAGGACCCGCAGCCGCACGCGGAGGTGGCGTTGGGGTTGTGGACGGTGAAGCCGCCGCCCATCATGTTCTCGACGAAGTCCACCTCACTGCCGCGCAGCAGGGGCAGGCTCATGCGGTCCACCAGCAGTTTCACGCCGCGGTCCACGACGATCAGGTCGCCTTCGAGTTCGCGGTCGTCGATGGCCATGCCGTACTGGTAACCGCTGCAACCGCCGCTCTTGATGAACACGCGCACCCCGGCGTTTTCCTTGCCGCTGTTGGCGAGGATACCGAGGGCCTTCTGGGCGCCGAATTCGCTGATGGTGATTTCAGGGGCGGGCACGCCGCCGGACGTCTCGTGGGTGGTGGTCGCGGTCATGAGTGAAGCGTACTACCATTCGGGAAAGAAAAAGGTGCCTGGAAAGCAAAGTGTCCAGCCCATCCCGGCGCAGGCGCGCGGGGCCCGGGCTTACATTCCTTGAGTGCCACACTGTTAAGATGGTGGGCATGACGAACCCCTACGCCGAGTGGTTCGAGCAGCTCCGCAGCGAATACGGGGAGCAGCTCCGCGCCATGCCGCTGCCCGACGGGCTCCCCGAACACCTGCGCAGCCTCATCGACCAGCATGACGAGGACGCCATCCAGTTCATGATCAAGCTCGCGTGGCAGTTCGGCGCGCAGGTCGGCTACGCCGCAGGCAGCCGTCAGGGCGACACGCCCGCCGCGAACATCCCCAGCACCCGCGTCCAGGCCTGAACGGGCCACCCCGGCGCCGCCTCCACTCCGGGGGCGGCGTTCCCTCTTGTGATCAGTGCAGCCCAGAGCGGGGGGTGCTCCAGCACCCGACCTGCGGCTGGGGGTCGGGCAGCACCCCACGAGCGATCAGTTCCTCCAGGACCACGCGGGCCAGGGTGGCCAACGCGTCTGGATCGGCGTCGCTGGGCACCTGACCGTCCAGACGCAGGTCACGCGCCGCCCGCGTCAGTCTCCGGGTCAGGTCATCCATGACGCGCAGTCAAGCACACGCGGGGCGCAAAGAAAAACCCCGGCGCGGTGGCCGGGGCTTCAGGGGTGGGGGATTCAGTCGTCCGCGTGGGCGTGTGCCAGCGAATCGCGTTCGTCCGCTTCACGCAGCGCGCGGATCATCCGCACGATGCCGATCGTCGCGAAGTAGCTGATCGCGGGCACCAGGAACGTCAGGATCCACAGGATCGTGTTGGCATTCTGGGTGGTGAGCAGGCCACCGGCGATCAGTTCGGGCTTGTAGCCCGCAACGGACATGACGATCATCATGGCCATGAAGGCCACACCGGCCGCCAGTCGAACGGGGTGGTTCGTCGGGTTCTCAGCGTAGTACTGGTTGTCCTTGCTGCGGTCCAGCATGGGCACGGCGAACATCGCGCCGATGACGATACCGGGGAAGACCATCGCGCCGACGAACTCGGCGTTGATCACGCCGCCCAGCACTTCCCATTCGAAACCGGGAATGATGGCCAGGGCACCGAAGACCCACAGCAGGTACCAGTCGGGCTTGATGTTGTCCACGCCGGACGCACTGGGCGGCCCGAAGTACTCGATGGGATGCACCGGGATGAACGCCGCGAACAGCACGACCAGACCGGTGAACAGCAGCGCCAGCAGCAGCATGATGGGGGTCTGCTGGGTCATGAGCGGCACGCCCACGATCTTCTTGTACGCCAGTCGCTTGGCGTACTGCGGCTGGGTGTGCTTCTGCTTGATCATGATCAGCATATGCGCGCCGGTCAGGGCCAGCAGGATGCCGGGCAGCAGCATGATGTGGTAGCCGTAGATGCGCGGAATGATGCCGTCACCGGGGAAGCGGCCCGCGAAGGCGGCCTGCGCCAGCCAGTCGCCCACCCAGGGCACGGACGCGGTGATCGCGTAGATGACCTTCACGGTGCTGTACGCGTAGTTGTCGTACGGCAGGATGTAGCCGGTCACGGCGGTCAGGCCCGCGAAGATCAGCAGCAGCATGCCGATCCACCAGTTGATTTCACGGGGTTTCTTGAACGCGCCCGTGAAGTAGATGCGCATCATGTGCAGCACGGCAGCCGCGATCATGATGTTCGCCATCCAGTGGTGGATGCGGCGCAGCATGTCCCCGAAGGGCATGGCGTTGATCTTCAGGGTCGAGTGGTACGCGGCGGGCAGCATGTTGGGCTTGTCGGCAGTGCCCGGATCGAAGGAGTTCAGGACCATGCTGTTGCTGGGTTCGTAAGCCAGCGCCAGCAGGATCCCGGTGATGATCAGCACGATCAGGCTGAACAGCGTGATCTCACCCAGGAAGAAGGAGTGGTGCACGGGGAAGGCCTTGCGCAGGAACTTGTCGTTCAGGCGCGAGAGGTGAAGGCGGTCGTCGAGCCACTGGTTCATGCGAGCAACTCCTCAGCCTGCTTCAGGTAGGCTTCCCACTCCTCGTCACTCTTGTACCCATATGGGGAGGTCAGGAACGAGGACGTCAGCACCAGCTGATCGCCCTGAGCCTTCACGCCCAGCTGGGGCATGGGCTTGTTGGGCGGTCCGCCCAGCACGCGGCAGCCTTCCTTGGGTTCGTACTGCCCGGAGTGGCAGGGGCAGTTCACGATGGCGCTGCCCTGCACGGACTTCGGGAAGCACCCGGCGTGCGTGCAGGTGTTCGAGTAGGCCACGATGCCGTTGTCAGTGTCCTCAATCTTCGTTGGTGCCTTGAGCTGCGCAGGATCGAACTTGTAGACCCCAATCTGGTTGTTGGGTTCCGCTGAACGGATGACTGGCGTGCCGTCCTTCGCTTTACCCATGGGGTACGCGACAATGGCGAGCTCAGTCAACTCGGACGGCTTAATCGGCTGACCGTATTTGGCTGGATCAGCGTGAACGAGCACGTCGCCCTTCAGGGGTGGGGCCTTCTCAGCGGTCAGGCGGAAGGCGGGCTTGGCGCTGCCGAGCGCACTCACGAGGCTCAGCACGCCGACGCCGGCGCCGGTGCCCATGGCCACGTTGATGAACTTGCGGCGCGTGATTTCAGGATCTTGTTTCTTGTACCGGGTCATGTCAAACCTCTCCTGATCACCAGGGGAATTCGCCGCTGGCGTCTTCGACGAGGACCTCGCCGTCCATGAAGAACTTCTTGTACAGCGCGATGCTGGCGGCCAGCATCAGCAGGATCATCGCGGCGTAGAAGCCCTCGGCGGTCACGTTGGGGGCTACGGGTTCCTTCGCGGCCCACCCGGCGAAGTCGGTGACCATCTGCCGGACGAACAGCACGCTGAACAGGACGGTCAGGCCCAGGGTCGTGAGGATGCCCAGGGTCGCCAGCGGCGTGGAGCGCACCTTGTGGATGCCGGGGTGGAGTTCCATGCCTTCCGCCCATACGCTGTACAGGCCGATCAGGCCGTAGGTGAGCAGCACCATGACGAACGTCGCCAGGAAGATCTCGGGCAGCTTGATGTCCTCGGGGACGAAGCGGCTGCGGTTCTTCAGAACGGCGGGGTCGATCTTGGTCTGCCCTTCGGCGACCGTGGCGGGCGTCAGGGGTTCCTCGATCTTGTTGCCCCAGGAGTTCAGGACGTAGTTCGCCACGGCGTACACCTGCGTCTCGGACAGCTGGGTCTGCGCGGGCATCCCGCCCTTGCCCTTAACGATGATGGTGTGCACGTAGACGGGATCCTTGAGGATCTTCTCGTTGCCGGCCAGTTTCGGGCCGATGCCGCCCTGACCTTCCGCGCCGTGGCAACCGGCGCAGCTGGCGAAGGCCTGCTTGCCGACCGTCGGCCATTCCTTGTTGATGGTCGCCACGACCGCCGGGTCCACCACCACAGGTTCCGGTGCCGTCTCCTTGTTGAACAGGAACAGCAGGATGATCCACATGATGGCCGCGCATACGATGGCGACCCAGGGCATGACAGCGTCGTTTCTTTCCACTTTCCCTCTCCCTAAGCGTGAAGTGGCCAGTCATTTCCCGCCGGCTCGCGGATGGAAACCCTGCTCTCAGGTGGCCTAATACGGGTCAGCATACCACGCGCCGAACATGCGCCCAGCCGCGCTTCTCAGGCTGCCCGCCAGACTTCGGCACCGTTTATTCTTGTCCTTACCGAGCGGTTAAATGTCCCCGCTGCTCACCGGAACCTCACCCAGTGCGGCCAGCAGAGGCCACAGCGCCCCGGCCAGCGCCGACACGTCCCGGTTCTCCGGATGCTCACGCGGGTCCACCCCCCCCTCCGACAGCAGCGCCACCAGCAGCGGGCGGGGCGTGAACAGCACCCCCACATCATGGTGCACGCCCAGCAGCTCGCCACTCTTGGTGCCACTGCGGTACAGCCGCTCGCCGTCCGGACCGCAGGGGACGTGCCGGGCGATCAGGTCGCGATACTGCTGCCGCCCCAGGATGTCCAGCGCCAGCGCCGTGTGCGCCCCGTCCAGCAGTTCCCCGGCGACCAGGGCGCGCAGCAGCGCCGTCTGGTCCCGCGCGGTGGTCGCGTTGCGCTCGCCGCGCCGCTGCGCCTCGTTGCGCTGCTCGGGAGGCAGCTGCAATTTCCCGACCAGCCGCGTCCCGGTCAGGCCCTGGGCCACCAGCCACGCGTTCACGTCCTCCACGCCCAGCCGCCCGATCACGAGATTCGTCGCGGTGTTGTCACTCACAACGATCATCAGGGTCAGCAAGTCCCGCCACGACAGGGACAGCCCACCGTCCAGTTCGTGGAGGACACCCGCGCCCGGCACTCGGTCCCCGGCCTGCATGACCACCCGGCCCGAGAGGTCCAGCCGTCCCGCCTGCGCCTCCTGCAGGGCGAGCACCAGCAGCGGCACCTTGATGGTGCTGGCCGCCGGAAACACCCGGTCGGCGTTCCAGGCGACCAGTTCCGCGCCATCCAGCGCCGTGACCCGCAGCCCCACCACACCCCCGAACCCAGCGCCCGTCAGAGCAGCGTGAAAGGTCGCCAGCCTCTCCCCTCCCCCGCCGGTCACTCCGGCAGGTCCAGCCCGGCCAGCGCCGCGAACGGATGCGCCGTCCCCACCGGCCGCAACGTGCAGAAGGGCGGCCCGCCATCCGGCTCGACGCGGTGCTCGCAGGTGGGGCATTCCGGGAACGCCTGCTCGGTGTAGGCCAGATCCGCCTCGGCACTCGGCAGGCTCCACTCGCGGCCACACCCGGCACGGAACGTCACGGGCTTCAAGGAAGCCCCCGGCCCAACCCGGCGGTTCTTACTCAAGGTTCGCGATGCCCTCGCGGATCGCGTACAGCGCCGCCTGCGTGCGGTTGTTCAGCTGCAGCTTCGTGAAAATCTCCGACAGGCGGTTGCGGACCGTCTTTTCACTGATATCCAGCCGCAACGCGATGTCCTGATTCGAGAACCCCTGCGCCAGCAGCTTCAAGATCATCGTCTCGCGCTCGTTCAGGTCCGCGTGCTTCTCGCTGGGCAGCTCCTCGCGCTTGTCGCGGAAGTCATCCAGCACGTTCTGCGCCATCTCCGGGTCCAGGAGCGCCTCACCGGCCGCCACGCGGCGGATCACGTCCAGCAGCGTCGCCGCGTCCGCGTCCTTCAGGACGTACCCGCGCGCCCCGGCCTTCACCGCCTCGAACACGTACCGGTCCTGACGGTACATCGTGATCATGATCACGCGGGCATTCGGGTCGATCTCCAGGATGCTCTGCGTGGCCTTCACGCCGTCCAGGTCCGGCATCTGGATGTCCATCAGGATCACGTCCGGATGCGTGTCCGCCGCGTACCGGATCGCCTCGCGGCCATTGGCGGCCTCGCCGATCACGCGCATCCCCTCGGACTCCAGCAGGCTGCGCAGCCCCTGACGGAACAGCGCGTGGTCATCAACGAGCAAGACGCGAATCATGCCCCCAGTCTAGGCCAGCCGCGCCCCCCACACCGGGAGGAAAGCCCCCATCCCCCCGCATGAGATTTGTCAGGTCAGCCCTGTACACTGCGAGGCGTGATCACCTGGTTCGATGCGCTGCTCGTGACCCTCTGGGCCGCCGTGACCGCCCTGGGCGCCCGGCGCGGCCTGAGCGGACTCGCCTGGGGCCTGGGCGGCGTCGCCGCCTGCTTCCTGGCCAACTCACTGAGCGGCAACGCCCTGATCGCCCTGATCATCAGCGTCCTGCTGGGCGTCGGGGCCGGTATCGCCATCACTCAACGCATTCAGAACCCGCTGGATCAACCCTGGCACCTGGGGGTCGGCGCGCTCGGCGGCTTCGCATTCGGCGGCGTGCTGATCGCCACCCTCGCCCTGAACTTCCCGCTGGACCTGCGCGTGGACGCCAAAGGCTCCCGCGGCGTGTACCCCTCCGAGAGCCTGCCGCCCGCCCTGTACACCGCCGTGCGCGGCAGCGCCCTTCAGAACGGCCTGCGCGGCGTGTGGGCCAGCAACTCCGCCCTGAAAACCCTGGTGATCCCCGACCAGACCCGCTGAACGCAACCTGAAACGCACGGGCTCCTCGCACAGCGGCTTTCAGGGGCACTGACAGCAGTGCCCAGTTCCAGCCTGGGGCCAACACCACACCTTTCAATTCCACCTCCAACCGCTGTTGTTGTCAGGTGGATGAGGTCGTGAGGGTAGCCCTCGTGACCTCTCCACTCTGCTATGAGGCCACCACGCACCCCCACCGAAACGAGCGGGGCGATAGGGGGCAGCCTCAGCCGGACTGCCCCCCGCCCCGAAAGTGCCTGGGGTCACTCGACCTGCACCGACGGCGTCTCGGCATGTGGCGCGTCGGCCCGCTGGCTCAGGACGGTCGCCACCACCACCAGCGCCCCACCCAGCGCACCCCGCCATCCCACCTGCTCGCCAATCATCACGAAACTGAACGCCGTGGCCGTCACGGGCTCCAGCGCGTAGATCAGGCTCGCCTCGGCCGCGCTCACGCTCCGCTGACCGATCGTCTGCAGCAGCGTCGTCGCCGCCGTGGCCGCCACCCCGAGGTACAGCAGCGGCCCCCACGCCGCCGCCGGGGGCAGGGCCACGGGACCGCTCAGCAGCATCCACACCAGCGCCAGGACCGTCACGCTCAGGACCTGCGCGGCCGTGAACGGCAACGCCGCGTGCCGGTCCGCCATGCGTTCCAGCGTCACGATGAAGCCCGCGTACGTCACGGCGCACGCCAGCGCCCACGCGTCCCCCCCCACCAGCGCCCCGCCCTCCCACGACAGCAGCGCCAGGCCCGCCACCGCCAGCGGCAGCGCCCCCCACAGCATGGGCGGCATGCGGCGACGCTGCGCGACGACCAGCCACAGCGGCACCAGCACCACACTCAGCGCCGTGAAGAACGCCGCGCGGTTCGCGGACGTGGACTGCAGCGCAATCGTCTGCGTGCCGTACCCCGCGATCAACCACGCGCCCAGCAGAAAACCGTCCCGCCACAGCTCCCTCTGCCGCCACCCGTCCGGCCGACGCGCCGCGCCGTCACCCGCAGGCCGCAGTCGGCGCGTCCACACCACCAGGGGCAGCAGCGCCACTGACGCGATCAGGAACCGCCAGAAGATCAGATCCGCCGCGGGCAGCAGCTGCCCCAGCGTCTTGACCACCGCGAACGTACTGCCCCACAGGCAGGTCACCACGATCAGCAGGAGCACACCACGAGTACGGGCAGACATGCCCGCGATTCTAGAGCGGAGCCCTTCGGGCCACCCGCCGCTGCCCACGGCCGCCCGGTCGGCCCTCCAGCCCGCACCGCGATCCCCCCGGACCCGGTATTGCAGAGGGATCGTGCTGGTTCAGTCGGTCAGCGGATCACGGTGCGGAAACACGCACTGCCCTGCTCTCCGACGGCCAGTGAACCCAGCGTCACCCGCAAGGTGCCCTGCCCGTACTGTCCCGCGGTGGTGCTCAGACTACCGGCATCGGTGTCCGCCGCGCTGCTCGTCAGGTACGTCGTCGCACTGCGCGTCAACTTCACGCCACTGCCGGGGACGGCGGTCGGTTCCTGGTCGTATCCGTTCGTCTGCGCGGCGGTGTTCCCCGGTACGTCATCCGTCAGCAGGAAGTTCGGCAGGGCCACCCCACCGATGTTCTGGAAGGCGATGCAGTACTCCAGAACGTCACCGGGTAGGCCCCCAACAGCCGTCCCAACCGCTGACTTCTGGGTCACGTTCTGCACCGATTTGGTCAGCTTCGCCGCGATCATCTGTGTGGTCACTGCGTCGGTATTGTTGCTGGTGTTGGGCTCTGCGGTCATGGTGCTGACCGTGGCGGTGTTGGTCAGATTCCGCGCTGCCGCCGTGCTGACCAGTGTGGTCTCGTTGGGGGCACTGGCCGTCACGGTGATCGTCCGCGTGTCACTGACCGCCAGGGTACCGAGCGTCCACGTCAGCGTCTGACCACTGACTGTGGCCGCGGGACTGCTACTGACGTACGTGAGTCCCACCGGAAGCGCATCGGTGACGGACACGGCGGTTGCTCCTCTGGGTCCGCTGTTGGTGACGGTCAGGGTATACACGATGGCATCGCCGCTTTTTGCGAAGGCGGCGCCCGCCTTGTCAATGCTGAGGTCAGTCACGTCAGGGAGCGTGACGGGCGTCGCGGAGGGGGTATCACTGTTGGCCGTGGTGGGGACCGCGCTGCTGTTGGTGGAGGTGTCCGTGGCGAGCAGGTCGACCGGTGGAACCGGCGTTCCACTGACGAAGGTGTGCCCGGCATTGGCCGTACCGGCCGTGCTGGCGTACACCGTGTTGTTCTGCTGGGCGGTACTGGCAGGCACGCTGGCCGTGTCGGGGTAGGCAACCCGGACGGTGAAGGTCACGGTGGCGCTGGCTCCCGGCGCCAGTGAGCCGGAGCCGTTGAACAGGGCGAAATTGGATGTGCCGTCGAACGCTGACTGCGCCGTGAGCGTTCCGCTGGTCACGGTCGGCCCGGCCACAAGGCTCAGGGCAGGGGTGCCCGCGCTGAAGGTGGCCCTGAGGTTCTCCGTGACCTGCACATTCGGGTTGGTGACCGGGCCCGTGTTCTTGACCGTGACGGTGTAGGGCACGTCGAAGGTTCTGGTACTGATCGCCGTGACAGTCCCTGCGGATTTCACCACGTCCATCCGGTTGTCCGGAAAGACGCACGACGCTCCATCGGACTGACTGGCCTGAATGGCTGTCGCCAAGGCAGTGAAGGTCCCGTTGCTGGTGTTGATCAGACCGTAGGTTCCCCCGTTCTGGTAGGCGTACAGGGCGCCGCTGACGTCGAAGAAGGCACTGCCTATGGCGTTGGTGGCGTTCACGGCGGCGAAGCTTCCCAGGGTGGTGGTTTGACCGTTCGCTACGTTGATCTTCAGGGCACCACCCGGCGACAGGACGCCATACAGGAAACCATCCACCGGGTTGAAGGCCAGGTCAAAGATCGCAGTTGACTGAGTGAGCGTCAGCGGGGCCATCATGTTGGCTGCACCGCCCACACTGGTGGGCAGCTGAATGCGGTACAGCGCTGTCTCTGCCCCTTGCTTGTGGATGTACATCACGCCGGCAGCGTCCACGGTCGCGGCCGCGATGTTGCCGCCGGCAGGCAAGGTGGTCGAGTAGAATTCGACCGCACCGTTGCGGCCCAGACGGTATAGCCGGTAGGGGGCGCCAGAGGTAAATGGAGTAATGTTCAGGGCATAGAAGTAGCCGTCCGCATCATTGAATCCCAGCGCATTCAGGGGAGTGCCGAATCCAGTCGTCCACTGGGAGGTCCCTCCGGACGACAGGTTGCGCCGGTCCAGCAGGTACAGGTTGGAGGTGGTTCCGCTGGCGTCCACCCGCAGCTGGTAGAAGCGGGCGTCGCAACTGTAGGGCGTTCCAGCCGAAGTGACGGCGCTCGTGTCCGTGGCGGAGTTGTTGCCTGCATCCAAATCCGTGTGGGAATTTGGGGCCGTGACTGTCGCCGTGTTGGACAGCGTGCCGCTGGCGGAGGCCGACACGGTGCCCTGAACGGTGTACGTGGCGGTGCCTCCGGCGGTCAGGGTGGAGGTGGTGGTGATGTTGTTGCCACTGCCCGAAGCAGCGGCGCAACTGCTCCCGCTGGAGGCCGCGCAGGTCCAGGTCACGCCCGTGATCGTGGCGGGAACGACATCGGTCAGGACAGCCCCGGGGACCGTGTTCTGCCCGGCATTCGTCACCGTGATCGTGTAGGCGATGGGCCCGCCGGCGTAGGCCGTGGCGGAGTTATCGGTCTTGGTGATCTTCAGGTCCGTGGGTTGCGTGATGCTGACGTTGCGAATCTCGTGAAAGTTGGTCAGGCCGCCCGTGGACGCACCGAACCCCAGCTTCAGGGTGCTGGGCGCCGCGTACGCGTACGCGTAATTGTTGATGATGGTGGTCGGTGCATTCTGGCCGTTCGTGATCTGCACCGTGGTGCTGCGGTTGGGCTGGATGATCAGGCGGGCGTGCCGGAAATTAGAGCCAGTCTGCAACGGCCGAGTCGTGGTACCGGTGATGTCCAGCGTGAATGGAACCGCGGCGCCGGTCACGTACTGGTAATCGGTGGTCGCGGCGCCGTTGCCTGGTCCGCGGATAGCGACGGCGTCCTGGACGAAGCCGGGCCCCAGGGAGCGGCCTTCGGTCGGGTTTGAGTAGTTGCCGTACTCGTCGATGCCAATGCCGATAAATCCGTTGGCCACTCCGGGAATGTCGCTGGGTACGGCGCCGGACGCTGCGGTCTTCTGCGCGTACCCGAGCGAACCGCCGAACGCCCCGATGCGTGGCGTGATGGTCGCGCCGTCGAACAGGAAGAAGCTGATGCCGTCTGCACCGCTGCCACCCCAGGACGCGAAGTCGAAATCCACCACGACACCCTGGGTGGCCGAAAACGCATTGTTCAGCAGGGCGTACCCGGTCTGGTTGTTGCCGTTGGTGGTCAGGCGGAGCCAGCCGTCGCCGCTGGCGTCGGCGCCACCACTTGTCAGGGTGGCGTTACCGCCCAACGTCCAGCCGGGCGCGGTGTTGGTCTTGAAGTTCTGCTGAACCGGAAAAGTGACCTGCGCCCCTGCCACACTGACGCCCAGCGCAGTCAGGGCCGTCAGCAGTCGGGGCAGGGAACGGGCTGAGCGGGATCGGGGTGAACTCATGGGCGGCCTCGCTTGGTGTGTGAAGGGCTGGGCTTGACATTTCATGGTGGCGGGCGCGGTCTTGCGCGGGCCTTACAGGGCGGTGGGACATCCGCCTGTGGACGTGCGAAAACGGGAGAGTGCGGCTCAGGCTGAGCCGACTCTCCCGTGGAGGGCGCCTCACTTGCCCAGGGTCTCGTCGAGGGTCAGGTCGAGTCGGATGTAGGCGCCCCGGCGGGTGTCGGGTCCGCCCAGGCCGGTGAAGCCCTGGGGGTTGTACCCGGCGGTGATCCAAGTGCCGGGCAGGGCGCGGTAGCTGGCTTCCAGGCCGTAGCCGAGCTGGGTGGTCTGGCTGCCGGGCTGGGTGATGACGCGGCCCCAGGCGCCGACGCTGACGCGGTCGGTGACGTAGTAGGTGCCGTTCAGGCCGAGTTGCGCGGTGAAGCTGCCGGTGTCGTTCAGGAGGGTGCGGGTGTCGAGGGCGGCGCGGACGGCCCAGGTGGGCTGTCGGTATTCGGCGGCGAGGTTGCTGCTCAGTTCGGGTTGGTTGCCGGCGAGGGTGCCGTTGACGTAGCGGACGCTGCCCAGGGCGTTGACGGTGCGGTTGCGGTAGGCGAAGCCCAGCGCGGCGCGCTGGCCGTTCTTGCCGGCGCCGAATTCGACGAGGCCGTCGGCGGTCAGGGTGAGGTGGTCGCTGAGGCTGCCGCTGATGCCGCCGCGCAGGACGACGCCGAATCCCTTGTTGGTGTAGGTGAGGTCGGCGCCGGTGGTGGCGCTGAGGGTCTGGGTTTTGTAGTTCAGGTCGAGGCCGGCGCCGAGTTCGGGGGTGCGGGTCTGGAGGTCGTAGGTGGCGCTGGCGCGGACGCCGGCGGTGAGCTGGGTGGTGAGGGGGACGGTGGTGGTGACGCCGAAACGGGCGCGGTTGCCCTGGCCGCTGGCGGTGGGCAGGTCGTAGGCGACCTGGTAGTTGGCGCTGCCGACGCGGGTGTCGAGGGTGAGGGTGGCGCGCTGGCCGGTTTTCCAGTTGATCTCGTCGGTCAGGCCGAGGGTGATGGCGTCGGTGACGGCGTAGCGGGTGCTGATGGTGGTGATGGGGTCGAGGTTCCCTCCGGCGCTGCCGGTGAGGGGTTGGGTGTGGGTGAGGTCCACGTCGAAGGGGGCCTTGTGGTACCCGGCGCTGAGGACGGCGCCGAGGCCGTACTGGTCGCCGTAGGCGTATTTCAGGCCGGCGCCGACGCTGAAGGGGGCGGCGCGGTAGTCGGCGCGGGCGGTGACGCTGCCGCCCTGCGTGTCGGTGGGGGCGGTGCCCAGGGTGTTGTGGTAGTCGGCCTGGACGCTGTTGCTGAGCTGGGTGGTGTGCTGGGTGCTGAGGGTGGCGCTGGCGGTCAGGCCGGGGGTGATGGGCGCCAGGCCCTGGTAGTGGCCGTCCTGGTAGCGGACGCGGGCCTGGATGGCGCTGCTGCCGAGTTTGGTGCTGAAGTCGGCGCTGGCCTGCAGGCCGCCGGCGTAGGCGAGGAGGCCGTCGGTGCGGGTGGTGCCGTTGTCGTAGGTGGCGCGGGCGCCAGTGGTGACGGTGCCGTCCAGGCTGACGGCGGCCACGCCGACGCTGACCTGTTCGGTCTGGTATTTGACCTGGGCGCCGTAGGCGAGGGTGCGCTGCGCGAGGGGGTTGTTGAGGCGGTAGGTGGCCTGCACGCGGATGTCGTTGCCTGCGGGGTCGAGGTCGTCGAGGGCGCGGGCGAGGGTGATGATGCCGGTGCGGTGGTCGAGGATGTAGTCGACGTTGCGCTGCAGGGTGACCTGACGCAGGACCTTTCCGGTGTCGCGTTCCAGGGTGGTGACGATCAGGGTGTCGCTGCCGGGGGCGATGTCGCCGCGGGTGAGGCGCAGCAGACGGGTGCGTTCGGGGGTCAGGGTGTCCTGGGCGCGGTCTTCGGGGACGAGGGCGACGAAGCCGCTGACCTGGGGGGTGCTCTTGCTGGTGACGGTCAGTGCGGTGAGCTGCTCGCCGACGGGCAGGACGTCGATGGGGAGGCTGCTGGTGCGGTACTCGGCGCGGAAGCTGGGGTGGTCGTAGCGGATGGCGACCGGGTCGATGCCCTGCAGGGGGGTGGTCTGGGTGCTGGCGTCTCCGAAGGTGGAGAAGCGGCGCAGGGTGTCCTGCTCGGTGGGCAGGCCGTTTCTGTCGGCCGCGACGTACAGTTTGCCGCCGGCCAGGGGGCCTTCGTAGGTGGCGCGGGCCTGCCAGGTCAGGTCGTCGGCAACGTTCAGCTGTCCGTCGAGGGCCAGGGTGGCGCTGAGCAGGCCCACGCCGACGCGGCTGCTACCGGGGGTCACGTCGAAGGTGTAGGGCCTGACGTCCTGTCCCTGGATGATCTGAAGTTTCAGGGTGGTAGGCGTGGACTGGGGCTGCAGGGTCAGTTCGCCTTCGCCGTTCTGCAGGGGCAGGGTGTAGGTGCCGGTGGCGCTGTTGGCACCGCCCTGGATGGGGTCGATGGTGCTGCGGAGGGTGACGCTGTCCTGGGTGGTCAGGTTGCCGCTGGCGTCGAGCGTGCGGACCTTCAGGCGCAGGGGGCTGGCGCCGTCGGCGGTCAGGTTGATGGGCGTGATCTCGATGCGGGTGGTCGCGCCGACGAGGTGCACGGTGACGGTGTCGGGGCCGAGGTGCAGGGTGTTCGCGCCGGGTTTCAGGGGCACGCCGATGAAGGTCAGGCGGCGGATGCCCTGGCCGGGGTCGGTGGTGGTCTCGCCGATGCGGTCCTCGCCGACGGGCTGTCCGTTCACCAGCAGGTTCACGGGACCGTCGAGTGGGACTTCCACGGTGACGTTGATGCGGTCGCGGATGCGGATCAGGGTGCCCTGCAGGGGGAATTTGATGGCGCCGGCGTTTTCGGTCGGGGCGGCCTGGTCACTGGTCAGGGTGCGGGCGGCGTTCAGGTCCGCGTCGTTCAGGCGGCCCTGCAGAACCTCACTGCGGTCGCCGGTGAAGCGCGCCAGCAGGGCCGGGGCGGGCAGTTCGGCCAGCGGGCCGCTGTGGGTCAGGTCGTAGGTGACGGTGCCGCGCAGGGCCGCGCCGGTCAGGCGGGCGGGGCCGGGCAGGGTCCAGTACAGGGTGCCGCTGGCGCCCCGGCGGGGGTCGGGCAGGGGCGCGCCGTTCAGGCGGGCGCTGCCGGGCACGTACTCGGCGCCGGTGGGCGGGGTGTGCGCGATGACGATCTCGCTGGCCTGACCGGGCGCGTCGAAGGGCAGCGAGACGTTGCTGCTGCGCTGCTGCTGCGGGGGGGTGGCGGGGGTGGGGGCCTGGGCGGTCAGCGTGCCGGCGCTGCTCTGCGGGGCTTCGCAGCCCTGCGCCTGCAGCTGGGCGGTCGCGGTCAGCGGGCCGGGGGTCTGGACGGTCGCGCGGTAGCTGAGGGTGCGGGTCTCGCCGGGCGCGAGGGTGCCGCTGAGGTGGGTGGGGTCGGTGACCTGCAGGCCGGCGGGGACCTGTTCGGTCAGGTCGAAGTCCTGCGCGTCGGGGCCGGTGTTCGTGACGCGCAGAGCGACCGTGACGGTCTCGCCGAGTGTGGCGCTGCCGGGCATGTCGCGCTGCAGGTGCAGCGTGGTCCGTTCGGGCCGGACGTTGACCTGCACCTGCCGTTCCATGTCCCAGGGGGCCAGGCGCGCGGTGAAGGTCAGCGGGCCGGGTTGCGTGGCCGTGGTGGTGAGGGTTAGTTCGCCGGGCGTGGCGGCGCTGAGCGTGCCGGTCAGGTCGAGCGGATCGGTCTGGTTCGCGCCGCTGAGCGTGAGGTTCAGGGGCAGCTCGCCGGTGAAGGCGGTGCTGGCCTGGGCGCGCAGGGTGACGGTGTCGCCCTGGCAGACGTCCAGCTTGTCGGCGCTCAGGGTCAGGTCCACGCTGGGCCGGACCTGCACGACGGCGTCGGCGCGGCCCAGGGCGGGCACCGTGACGGGACCGCTGACGCTGACCTGCGCGCCGGGGACGGGGGCGGCCGTCACGGTGTACGTGCCCGGCGCGACCCGCTGGTCCAGTTGCCCGTCGACGTCCAGCGGGGTGGGTCCGGCCGTGACCTGCGCGCGGGTGGGGCGGCGTTCGCCCGGCAGGACCAGTTCGGCGCGGACGCCCAGCGTGCCGGTCTGGTCGACGCGGGCCACCGTGATAGGGGACGGCGCGCCGTCGCGCAGCAGGCTGAAGCCGACCGTGTTGCTGAACTGCCGCGCGGTGGCCGGCTGGCGCAGTTCGACCGTGTAGCGGCCGGGGCGGGCGGGCAGGGGCAGATCGGTGGCCTGCAGGTCGGCGCTGACGGTCAGGGGGTACAGGTTGCCTTCGGCGTCGCGCAGGCGGGCTTCGAGTTCCTTGGGGCCGTCGCCGTCGTACAGGCGCAGCATGTGGGCGTGGCCGTCGGTGTGGACGTTCACGGCCGCCACCCAGTCGCGGGAGTGCACGTTCACGCTCAGCTGATCGGCGTTCACTTCAGCACTGACGCCCGCCAGGCGGATGGCGAAGGTGTTCTTGCCGTTGCCGCTGGTGGCGGCGCGCAGGCGGTAGCGTCCGGCGGGCAGGTCCTGGTTGAGCAGGGTGGCCCAGTCGTGGTCACCGGGCGTGAAGGTGCGGGTCAGCAGGGTGCTGCCGTCCTCGCGCAGCACGCTGAAGGTGGTGGTCACGGGGCTGCGGCCGGCGTCGTACTGCTCGTCTCCGTAGTAGGTGTCGGCGCGGTAGTCGGCGGGGTCCAGGCGGGGGCTGTACAGTTCCAACCGGACGGGACCGGCCAGAGGGACGTCCAGGAGCAGGTCCTGGTCCCCGACCGTCCACATCAGCCGGTCCCCGACGGAGGTCAGGGGCAGGCTGGTGCTGATGTCCTGCGCGCCCGCCGGGACGCTCGCGGCCAGCAGGGCCGAGAGGGTCGTGGCGAAACGCTTGAAGTCCGGTTGCACGTGTCAGTACCTCCAGCTCAGATCTGGGTCGGTGGTGGCGGCGCGTGGCTCGCCCGTCCAGTCGAAGCGGTAGGTGAGGTTCAGTTCACCTGCCTCCACGGTACCGAAGTGAATATTTCTACCTTCTTTCAGGATGGCGCCGGCCGGCAGGGGATCGGTGAGGTTCACGTCCTCCAGGCGGCGCGGTGTGGTCAGCCGCAGCGTCACCACGTACCCGCCGTCTGCGGCGTACACGGCTTTTTCAAGTGTCACGTCGCCCATGGTCAGAGTGGTGCGGCGCAGCGCGTCCACCTGCCCGCCCAGCGGCGCGAGTGGGAAGTCCACGCTGGTCAGGCCGCGCACGAACACGGTCCGGGTGCCGCTCAGCCCGCCGTCCTGGGGGGTGTTCAGGGGCGGGTAGGGGGTGGTGTTGGGGTCGAGGCGCAGCGCCTGGCTGCCCAGCGCCACGTTCGGGAGCGAGTACCGGCCGCGCGCGTCGGTCAGCGCCTCGCGGCCTCCGGCCAGCAGGATGCGGGCGCGGGCGAGCGGCAGGTCCAGCAGCGGGTCGTACAGGCCGTTGCGGTTGCGGTCCACGAAGACCGTCCCGACGATGTCGGCCAGCGGCGCGAACTTCAACGGGTTGAGTTTCGTGGTGGCGGTCGCGACGTTACTGGCGATGGCCTGCGCGCGCCCGCCGGCGCCCTGGCCGGTCACGACGGCCGTGTTCACCAGTTCGCCACTGGCGGCCGGGGTCACGCGGGTCTGGTAGCCGATGCTGACGTTGCCGCCCGCGGGGATCGCGGCGACCGTCCACTGCAGGGTGCCGTCCACAATGGTGGGGTCGGGGATGGGCTGGCCGTCCAGGGTGCTGGTGCCGGGCACGTACTCCAGACCGGTGGCGGGCGTGTCGGATATCACGGCGTCGTCGATGCTGGTCGTGGCGGACTCGTTGGTGATGGTCAGGGTGTACGTGAGCTTGTCGCCGTACGTGGCTTCGGTCGCGCTGACCACCTTGCGGATCAGCAGGCGGGCACTCCAGACGGGGGTCTGCACCTCGTTGCTGGCCATGGCCAGCGGCAGTTCCGTGCTGGCCATGCTGAAGGTGTTCAGCAGCGCCTCGCCGTCCAGGGCGCGGGTGGAGACCCGGGTGGTGACCGTCACGGCGCGGCTCTCTCCGGCGGCGAGGGTACCGACGGTCCACTGCACGGTCTGCGCGCCGGGCTGCCCGCCGATCACGCCGCCGCCACTGGCCTGCACGGCGTCCACATGCGCCGGAATCGGGTCGGTCAGGACGACGTTCGTGAGGGGCTGACTGAACGGGTTACGGACCGTCAGGGTGTACGTGATCTGATCGCCGACGGCCACCGTGCCGCCCACCGGGATGGGCTGCCCCGACGCGCCGCTGACCGCCGCGTACGTCTTGCGCAGGTCCGGCAGGCCGCTCTGCACGTCCCCGACCAGGTCGCGCGTGGCGTTCGTGGTGCCGCGCTCTCCGGCAATGGTGACCAGGGCGCTCAGTCCGCCGGGCTGCGCGTCGTAGCACACGCGGACGAACGCCGTCTGCCCGGGCCGGAGCGCCAGGGGCTGCACGAGCGGCTGCCCGTTCTCTCCGAACAGGGTGGCGGCCGCCTCTCCCTGCGGGTACGTGACCGTGACCCGGTACGAGTCCTGCACGTCCCCGGTGTTCTTCGCCGTGTGGTCGAAGCACACGAGCTGCCCGGTCACGGCGAAGGGCCGGCTCTGCGTGTCGGCGGCCGTACCTTCTGCCGCTTCCGGCTGCCCGACCGGGCCGATCGCCACGCCCGGCTGGTAGCGGACGTCCGCGGTGGCGCGGCCGCTGCTCTGATCCTGCCCGGTCTGGGCGGTGGCGGTGTTCTCGACCTGCTGGCCCTCGGCGGCCGCGCTCGCCAGCATCCGGAAGGTCAGCGTCACCTCGGCGCCCGGCGCCAGCGCTGGCACGCGGACCCGCACGCCGCGCACGGGCGTCACCTCGGCGGAGGTCCACGTGCGGCCGTCCTGGGTGTACTCCAGGGTGCCGGCACTGGCCTGGGCGCTGCCCGGCACGAAGGTCAGGCCACGCGCCACCTGCTCGGCCAGCAGGTCGGTCAGGATCACCTCGCGGCTTTCACCCTGACCGGAGTTGCGGGTGGTGACGGTCACGGTCGTCTCGGTCCCCGGGCGAACCACCGCCGGACTGAACGTCTTCTGCACGTTCAGCGCGGGCGGCGGCCCGACCCGCAGCACGCTCACGTTGTCCACGTCCGGTGACCCGCCGCCCGCGCACGAGGCGGTCAGGTTCACGAACGCGTTCCCGGCCGCTCCGGCCTGCGCGACCAGCAGCACCTGGGTCTGCGCGTCCGGATCCAGGGTCACGTTGGTCACGTCAGGTTCCTGTGGGTCGGGCTGCCCGTTGCCGTTCAGGTCGTGGATCACCTGCACGCTGGGCGTCACGGTACTCTCGGCCTCGGTGCGGGCCATCAGCGGCAGGGTGAAGCGGCTGTTGCCGGTGTTCACGACCGAGTATGTGAACACCGCCCGTTCGCCCGGCAGCACGGCGGCGCTTTGACCGGGCTGGATCACCGTTCCGTTCGGCGTGACGCTGACCGAGCAGACTGCCTGCACGACCGTCTGCACCTCGTTGGACCGGACCTGCACTGGGGTGACCCCGTCAGGCGGGATGAATTCCGCCTGCGCCTGGTTCAGGATCACGGTCCCGGCGGGCGTCAACGCCTGCGCGGCAGACGCGAGTAGCAGGGCGGTCAGGGCCAGTGACGTGGACAGGTTCACGGTGAGCTCCTCGGTGGGCGCACCAGCAGTGCGGTGAGAAAAGGGCGACGCACTCAACTGTGCGAAACTTCAAAAAGTCGTCTCAGTTTGGAGAAGGGCGCGCCCCACGCCAGCGCAGGGCACGCCCAAGCAGAACTTACTTGATGTTGACGGTGATGGTCATCTCCAGCGTAGCGCTGGGGTCCAGGCTGCCGGGCTGGTTGCCGGTCTGGGCGGGGTCATCCACGGCGACGTACAAGGCGCTGCCGGTGGTGGGAGCCGTGGTGGTCCACGTGACGTTGTCGGTGCTGTAGATGATGGTGGCCCCGCTGGTATCCGTGGAGCCGACGATGGTGTTGCCGCTGACGGAGCCGGTCACCGAGACGAGCGTCAGGTTGGCATTCAGGCTGTCGCTGAGGAAGAAGCGCTCGACGCGGGTGTTGTAGGTGTTCTTCGCGATGATCCTGTAGCTGTAGTTCACGCCCGGCGCGTACGAGGTGCGGCCCAGCGTGTTCATCGCGCTGTAGTCGGCCGGGTTGGCGATGGCCTTGGCATCGGTGCTGGTGCCGCTCGTGGCCGTCGTGCCGAGCACGTATTCGCTGTTGGCGGCGTAGGTGGTGGCGGTCTGGGTGAACTTGGCGACCGCCAGGGCGCCGTTCAGGGCCACCGTGATCTTGTCGTTGGTGTCGCTGGCCGTGATGCCGCTGTACACCGCAGTGGCCGTCTGGTTGACCGTGTAGGCGGTCGTGCTGGTGGTGTAGGCGACCGGGTTGGTCCCGCCGGGCAGGGCCACGCCGGCACTCACGTTCAGGCTGCCGTTGGCGCTGACACTCCTGGTGGTGTAGACGTTGATCGTGGCCGTCTGGCCGGAGGCCGCGTCGGTGACCGACCGGGTGCCGGTCAGCGTGACGTCACCGGCAGTCGCGCTGCTGTATACGATGCCGACCAGTTGCTTGCTGCCGTCAAGCAGCGTGACGACGGTGTATCCGGACAGGGTGTACGTGTCGGCGTATTCGCCGGGGTTGACGACCGTCATCGGGAAGGACACGGTGTTCCCGGCGGTACCGGCCTGGGTGTTCAGGTCGGTGACCTGATCCTTGAACTGCATGGCCGGTGGGTAGATCGTGTCGTAGGTGGTGTCGTCGACCGTGGTGTCGGTGTCGTTGCCGGATTCGGCGCCGACGGCGACGTACACCGGGTAGGGCGTACCGGAGTCCTGATCGGGGTAGGACACGGTCACGTCGTAAGTACTGCTGCCGGTGGCGGCCACGGTAAGGCTGGTGGTGCTCAGGGTCACGGTGGCGACCGTGGTGCTGCCGTCCGGGTTGGTCTGCGTGACCGTGTAGACACCGGCGGTGCCTGTCGTGGCCACCACCTGGCTGTAGCCGGTGGCGGGGAAGGTCGTGCGGGGCACGACGCTCAGGGCGACGGTATCGGCGATGGCGGCGCCGTTCTTGACGGTGTTGGTGAAGGTCACCGAGTCGTTGAGGGCGTCGGCGTCGGCTTTGGGGTAGGCGATCTGCTCATCGCCAGAGACCGCGATCGGGGTGGATCCCGTGGGGCCGGTGGGCGAGGTGTAGCCGGGCGTGGTGGTGCTGCCGGTGGGGGGCGGGGTGACCGTACCGGTGCCGGGGTTCTGCGGATCGTTGGTCAGCTGCGCCTTGACGATCTTGGCGCTGCTGTACTGCCACCACAGGTCGTCGTAGCTGGGGGTGCCCGGGTCCTTCTGTTCGATGGCGCTCACGTTGGCGGTGCCGCTCCAGACCTGACCGGTGCCGATGGGGGTGGCGCCGACCACGGCGTCGCCCACTCCGGTGGCGGCGTACGCCATGTAGAACGTCACCATGCCGGTGCTGGTCTCGACGGCGGGGGTACCGGGATCATCACCCTGGACGGGCAGCGTGAGGTTGATGTTGCCGCTGCCGTCCGCCGCGATCGGGGTGGCGGTGTCGCTGGCGGTGATGATGCCGTCGCCGTTGGTGTCGGGGTTGCTCAGGTAGTAGCGGACGTTGCTGACGCCCGTGGTGGCGTTGTTCGTCAGGGTGATGGTCTGCGCCGCGTTGCCGTTGTTGACGGCCACGTAGGCGAAGGCCACGCTGGTGCCCGGCACGACGTTCGTCCGCTGGTGGGTGGCGGGGGCGCCGGTCACGAGGTCGGTCGTGTCACTGTCGCCACCGGCCGGATAGGTGATGTTGAAGCCGTACTTGGGCAGCACGGTGGTGCTCACCGTGTTGGAGGAGCTGGTCATCGTGGACGCGGTGTTGGAAGGGTCCTGGAAGCTGGCCGTGGCGGTGTTGGTGATGGTCAGGCCCGCGTTGGTGAGGTTACCGGTACGGCTGACCGACGCCGTCTGCGCGGTGGCGGAGCCGACCGCCAGGGCGGCCATCAGGGTGAACAGGTGGGTCTTTTTCATGCGGTCCTCCGTGGACGTTTGAGCAGCAGGGTGGGGGCGTTCAGGCGCGCGTGCACCTGGACGGTCCGGTGGGTGCGGGGTTATCTGACCTGGATGCGGTAGCCGAGTTTCAGGGTGTCGTTCACGCCGAGTTCCGCGATGGTCCAGCGGACGGTGGTGTACTCGCTGGGGTTGACGGTGACCTCGCGGGTGACGCTGCGGCCGTTTTCGGTGACGGTCACGGTCTTCTTGAGCGGGGCGGACGCGAAGGTCTTGCCGCCGTCGATCGAGTACTGGACGGTGGCGTCGTTCAGGCCGCTTTCCGGGGCCAGGTAGCGGGTGTCTTTGGGGACGGGCAGGGTCAGTGGGAGCTGGCGGACGGTTTTGCCGCTGGTGTTGCGGACGGTCACCACTTGGCTGATCACGTCGCCGGGCAGGACATTTTTGGGGTTGGGGGTGAGCTGTTCCGTGTCCTTGCCGTTCACCTTGATCGTCTTGACCAGTGACATGACGAGGTTCAGGCTGACCGGGCTGGCGGTCTGCGCGGCGGTCATGCCTGCGATGCCAAGTATCAGGGTGAACTTCAGCTTCATGTGATTCTCCTTCCAGTCGGGTCGTGATGGGACGCCGCGTTCCGTTGCACCAGAACTGAGGGAAGATTAAGAAGGGGGGTCTTACGTGCTGCTTACACGCGGGTGCGGGCGCCGTGGCGCGTGACAGACGGGGCGCACGGTTCTCATCTGGACGGCCGTGAGGTTTCTGTCTGATTTCCCGTCAGATACGGCAAAATTCACATTGCCCCGGTGCTGTGGTGGCCGAGGCCGTAGGGTCAAGCGAAGCTGACGTACCCCCGCCGGGGGCACCCGTGGCTGACCCCGGCGCGGCGGGCAGGTCGGCTGGGCAGGTCAGCGGCCGAAGCGGCGGTCGCGGCCCTGGTAGTCGCGTAGGGCCCTCAGGAAGTCCACGCGGCGGAACCCGGGCCAGTACACGTCGCAGAAGTAGTACTCGGAGTACACGCTCTGCCACAGCATGAAGCCCGACAGGCGGATCTCGCCGCTGGTGCGGATGATGAAATCCGGGTCGGGTGTGTCGGCGGCGTACAGGTGCGCGCTGATGTCGTCCGGGCTGAGGGCCTGCGCCGCCTGGGCCAGGGTCAGTCCGGCGCTGACCTGCGTGTTCAGGTGCGCCTTGACGGCGTCCACGATCTCCTCGCGGCCGCCGTAGCCGACGGCGATGTTCAGGCGCATGCCGTCGTAATGGGCGGTCTTGGCTTCCAGATCGTTCAGTGCCGCGAGCACCTGCGCGGGGAAGCCCGCGTGCTGGCCGATGGCGCGCACGCGCACGCGGTTGGCGTGAATGCGGGGGTCGGTGGCCAGGGCGCGCGCTTCTTTTTCCAGCAGGGACAGGATGTGCGCGAGTTCCTGCGGGTCGCGGCTCTTGTTGTCGGTGGACAGGACCCAGATGGTGGCGGCGGGAATGCCGAGTTCCAGACACCACTGAAGGACCTCATGGGCTTTGTCCGCGCCGATGGAGTGGCCCAGTTCGCGCTGCAGGCCGCTGGCCCGGGCGAAGCGGCGGTTGCCGTCCAGAATCAGACCCAGGTGCTGCGGCAGCCTTCCGTGCTCGCGGACCTCGCGGGCGAGGCGCTGTTCGTACCCCCAGACCAGGGCATTCCGGACCGAGTTCCTGAGGGTCTGAACGGTCCGGACGAGCAGTTGGGCGGCGGCAGGAGACTTCACGCTGTCAGTTTACCGTCTGCGCCGCAGCGCGCATCCGCGGAAAGGACCACGGGCAGCCAGGTCGGTCAGCGCCGTCAGGAGCTGACGCCAGCCCCGGGTGGTGCGGACCCGGAGCCGCCTATTCCGGGCCGAAGAGCGGCGCGGCGTGCGCCTGGGCGAGGTGCAGGGCCTTGTGGTCCAGACGGGACAGGGCGGCGGTCCTCACGTCCTGCGGGTCCGGACCGCCGTCCGCGCGGTACAGGTGCAGGGTGATGCGGCGGTGGGTCATGGTGTGCGTCACCTGCCCCAGGGCCGGGCCGGGCGTGGCGTGCAGGCGCGTGCAGAGGTCGGCGAGTGCGCCGGTCTGCGCGCCGGGCGCCCCGGGTTCGAAGGGCTGCGTGGGGAGTCCCATGAGGCCGCCCAGCAGCGGGCCCGCCCGGCGTTCCAGCACGGCGCACACCGGCGTGCCGATCAGGACGGCGACGGCGTGCACCTCCTGCGCGGCGGGCCGCGCTTTCGGGGCAGGGTACGCCGTGGGCGTGCCGAGCACGTGCGCCTGACACCAGGGCCGCAACGGGCACGCCGGGCACTGCGGGGTTCTGGGCGTGCAGAGGGTGGCGCCCAGGTCCATGACAGCCTCGTTCCAGGCGCCGGGACGCGCCGGGTCCAGCAGAGCGTCCGCGTGGCCCTGCACCCAGGCGGGTGTGGGATGCGTCTGGGCGTGCAGGCGCGCCAGCACGCGGCGGACGTTGCCGTCGTTCACGGCGCGAGCCTCGTTGCCGGTCAGGCTGCTCAGGGCGGCGGCGGTGTACGGCCCGACGCCCGGCAGGGCCAGCCAGCCGACGAAGTCCTGCGGGAAGCCGTGGGTGGCGACGTGCTGCGCGGCGCGGTGCAGGTTGCGGGCGCGGGCGTAGTAGCCGCAGCCTTCCCAGGCTTTCAACACCTCGCTTTCGGGCGCGGCGGCCAGGGCCTGCACGGTGGGGAAGGTGTCCAGGAACCGCTGGTAGTAGGTCAGGCCACGGGCGACCTGCGTCTGCTGGAGGAGCACCTCGGCCACCCAGGCGCGGTAGGGGTCCCGCCGGCCTTCCTGTCCCTGCCGCCAGGGCAGGTCGCGGCCCTGCCGGTCGAACCAGTTCAGCAGCGCGGCGCGCAGTTCGGTCAGCTGGGCGGGCGTGAACGGGGTGGGGGTGAACGCGGGCACCGCGCCAGTGTAGGGGCGCGGTGCGGGGCGGATCGTGTCCGGCGTTCAGGTTGGGCCGGGGCGGATCAGGCGGGGACGGCCTCGCGGGTGGGGACCCGGGTGCGGCGCCGCAGTCCCTCGGCGTACTCGGCGAGTTCCGTGAGCATGTCGTTCACGCAGCTGCGCAGCAGGTACTGCCCACCGGGCAGGGGAGTCAGGGCCAGGAAGGGCGCGCGGGTCAGCGTGTCGAGGATGCTGCCCAGTTCGGCGTAGTTCACGCCGCTGCCCAGCCGCTCGGCGAGGCGCTGCACGCTGACCAGCGAGTGCGCAGGCTGCTGCGCCAGGGTCAGCAGCACCGCGCTGAACGCGCCGCGCTGCGCGAGGTACGCGCCGACCAGCTCGGCGACGCTCGCGGCGGCTTCCAGGTCCACGCTGCCGGCCTTCCAGTAGCCGCGCAGGTCCACGGGGGACAGCGGCGCCAGCTGGGCGTGGTCGATCAGGGCTTCCAGCGCCTCGCGGGTCAGGCGGGGCGTGTTCACCGGGCGGTCGCCCTCGGCGGTCAGCAGGACGCAGTAGTCGGCGCGTTCCTTCCAGGCTTCGGCGCGTACGGCGGCTTCACTCGTGGCGACCAGAACCGCGTAGCTGTGGGCGCCCAGTTCGGCGTTCAGGCGCAGGACGCCGCTGCCCAGGTCCTCCAGGCGGTAGCCGGTCAGGCGGGCCAGTTCGGCCAGCTGTCCGGCGTCGTCGCGCAGATTCAGTGGCGCGGCGGGCGGCGTGGTCAGCGTGACCGTGCGGGGGGCGGGCGCGTCGAACCGGACGTCCAGGGGTCGCACGGCGGCGGAGCTGGCGGGTACGGGCCGGGCCGTCGGACCTTCAGGGGCGCTGTCGGTGCGGGCAGCTGTGCGGGTGGGGGTGGTCGCGCGGGCCGTGACCGGTTCGGGCTGGGGGGCGGCGCGGGTGGGTTCGGCGGTGACGCGGGGCGCTTCGGCGGACGCGCCAACCTTGACGCTGGCCGCGCCGGTGACGGCCGGTTCGCTGCTGATGGCCAGCGGGGCACGGACCTCCTGCATCCGGACCTCCCGCACGTGTGGGGTGGTGGAGACCACGACGCGGCGCGTTTCCGGGGCTTTCGGAGTTTCGCGGCGGGGAGCGGGAGGCGGCGCGTGGGGTTTGACGATCGATTCGACCTGGTAGCGACCGGCAGCCAGCGGGGTGATCATCAGGACGTCGTTCACGCCGAGGTTCTGGGCGTGGTACAGGCTGCCCAGTCCGGTGACGCGCCGGGCCTGGAGGTCCACCTGGGCGTGGTGCTCGCAGCTGTGGTCATCGATCAGCGTGATGGCGCCGGCGCTGGGGAAGGTGCCCTCCAGGTACTTGAGGAGACGCAGGCTGCCTTCCTGCAGGCAGGGTCGGGTGATGATGTAGCGCAGAGCTTTCACTCGTGGGTTCCTCCAGTTGGGCCGTTCCCCGGCGGGCGGGTGAAACGATTCACTGCTGAATTAAAGTGTTTCTAAAGTAGCAGATTTCGTCCTGTCAAGCGCAGGAATCCAGCCCCATCCGTCAGGCGCGCCTGACCTGCTCTGAGATCGTACGCTCTGCGCATGAACTGCACCCCCTGTTTCCTGTGAAGGTGGTGAGTGACGCGCTTCATGACGGGTGGACCCGAATGGGGGCCTCAACCGACCTGATGGCCTGACACCTTGGGCTGATCTCGGCCCGGAGGGGCGCCCGGCTGCTTTATGGTGCAGGCATGCACGACGCCACCCGGACCCTGATCGAGCAGTACTACGCCGCGTTCAACGCCGCCGATTTCGCGGGCATGCTGGCCCTGATGACCGACGACGTGCGGCACGACATCAACGAGGGCGGCACCCAGGTGGGCGTGGAGGCCTTCCGGGCGTTCCTGGCGAAGATGGACGCCCATTACCGCGAGCAGGCGCGGGATCTGGTGGTCATGAGCACCCCGGACGGCGCGCGGGCCAGCGCGGAGTTCGTGATTCACGGCGAGTACCTGCGGACCGATCCGGGCCTGCCGGAGGCGAGCGGGCAGCGGTACGTGCTGCCCGTGGGGGCGTTCTTCGAGGTGCGCGGCGGGAAAATCGCGCGGGTCACGAACTACTACAACCTGGCGGACTGGTCCCGGCAGGTGGGTGCTTGAGCCTGACCGTTCAGGCGGTGGGCGGCGCGGAGCTGGCGCCGTTCATCGCAGATCTGGCGCGGCTGCGGATCAGCGTGTTCCGTGAATTCCCGTACCTGTATGGCGGCAGCGCCGCGTACGAGGAGACGTACCTGCGCACGTACCTGGACGCGCTGGACGCCGTGGTGATCCTCGCGCGGGACGGGGAGCGGGTGGTGGGGGCCAGCAGCGCCCTCCCGTTGACGCAGGAGACGGATGAGATCCGCGCGCCGTTCCGGACGTCCGAGTTCGACGAGCGGGACGTGCTGTACCTGGGCGAGAGCGTCCTGCTGCCCGAATACCGGGGGCGCGGCCTGGGGCACGCGTTCTTCGATGGGCGGGAGGCACACGCCCGCGCACTGGGCCTGGGGGTCACGGCGTTCTGCGCGGTGCAGCGTCCGGAAGATCACCCGCTGCGCCCGCGGCCGTACCGCGCGCATGACGCCTTCTGGGCGGCGCGCGGGTACGTGGAACGCCCGGACCTGCACACGACGCTGTCCTGGCCGGATCTGAATGGCGGGCAGGAGACGCCGAAGCCCATGCGCTTCTGGGTGCGCCGCGCCGACGGGGTCACTTGAGGTCAGGGTGGTTGTGGGCGCGCTTCTCGGCTTCCTCGCGTTTCTTCGCCTGAGCCCAGCCGTAGGAGCGGAACGCGTCCACGGTGAACCACACCGCGAACACGGCGGCCAGGACACCCCAGACGACCCGGTTGCTGGTCAGCGCGGCGAACGCCGCCCAGGCGCACAGGGCCGCGAGGAGCAGGCTGAAGGCGAACACGAGGTGAGGCGGAACGCGGCGACCGAACATACCGTCAGTGTAGCCAGCCACACCTGACCGTGCTCTTCCGGCTCCTGGTCACCTCTCCCCCGTTCCGGACAGAGCGCGCGGCCCGCCCTCCGGAGTTCAGAGGGCGGGCCGCGCGACGTCAGGCAGGTCTAGTGACGTTCGCTCTGCAACTGACCGCCGCCCACGGCGTCCTCGAGTTTCACGGCGCCATGCTTGCGCATGACGCTCAGGGCCTCGTCGGCACGCTGACCGCTGGGGTCGCGGGCGATGACCATCACGTGCCCGTCCTTCATGCCGCCGTAGAACTTCTCGGCCTGGGGTGCGGGCACGCCCATGCGGCGCAGCAGGTTCACGAAGTCACCATGGTCGCTGCCGGCCAGCGCGCCGAACAGACCGCCCAGGGCGCCGCCGCCGATCACGCCGAACAGGATGCCCAGCACGCCGCCGTCGGCGTAGACGCGGGTGACGGGGATGATCAGCAGCAGCAGCCAGATGGGCACGGTCAGCAGGAGGCCGCCCACGATGCCCAGCCAAGCGCCCTTGAGGACGGCGGCGGACCCGGCGGGCTGTCCGGCTTCGGGGCTGACGCCGGTCTGCTGGGCGATGTCCTCCTGCGCGACGACGTCCGTCAGGGCAAAGCCGAGGTGGTCACGGTCAAAGCCACGCTGCAGCAGGGTCTGCAGCGCCCCCTGCGCCTGCTGGGGTTCGCGGAAGAGAGCAACGACACTTTCCATACCCTGCTTTGTAGCATGAGAAGCGCGTGACCTGCGAGGGACAAAGCGCTCGGGGCGCTGCGTGTGCCTTCATGCCCGGGCGGAAGGTGGGGGGGGTGGTACGTTTGGCTACCCCCCGCCTCCCTATACTGCGCGCATGACTGGCCTTCTCACCCTCGGCCTGCCGGATGCGGCGTTCGAAGCGCGGCTGCGCGAGGTGCTGCGCTCGCGGGTGGAGTTCATTGAGCTGATCGGCGACGATCTGGTCGCGGCGGGCGGGAAGCGGGTCCGGCCGATGATCGCGCTGCTCGCGGCGCAGGTGCTGGGCGCGAGTCCGGCCCGCGCGGACTGGGCCGGTGTGCGGGACCTGGGGGTGTGCGTGGAGCTGCTGCACTCGGCGTCGCTGCTGCACGACGACCTGATCGACGACGCGGATACGCGCCGGGGTCAGCAGGCGGCGTTCCGACGCTTCGGGAACGTCGTGAGCGTCATGAGTGGGGATTTCATGCTGGCGCGCCTGCTGGGGCTGCTCGCGGGCATGCCAGGCGGCGCGGCCCTGACCCGCATGTTCGGTGAGACCGCCAGCGTGATCTGCGAGGGCGAGGTGCTGCAGTTCCAGGTGGCGGCGTACCAGGAGTACGCCCTGGAGCACTACCTGACGGTGATTCACGGGAAGACGGCGGCGCTGACGCAGCTGGCGGCCGAGGCCCCGGCGGTGCTGCTGGGCGCGACGGCGGCGCAGCGGGAGGCGCTGGCGACATTCGGCCTGGAGTACGGCATGGCGTTCCAGATGCAGGACGACCTGCTGGATCTCGCGGCGGACGAGGCGACGCTGGGCAAACCGGTGGGTGGCGACCTGCGCGAGGGCAAGGCGACGTTCCCGCTGCTGCACCTGCTTAAGGGGCCGCATGGGGACGAGGTGCGGGACGTGCTGGAGCGCCGCGCGTCGCACGAGGGGGACGTGGCGCGCGTGCAGGCGCTGGCGGCGCAGGAGGGGGCCTTCGAGGCGACCCGCGCCGAGGTGCGCCGCCGCGCGTGGCTGGCGGTGGACGCCCTGCGCGCCCTGCCCGCCGGGGACGCGCGGGACGCGCTGGAGCGGCTGGCGGTGCGTGAGATCGAACGCAGCCGCTGAGCGGAGACGGCAGAAGAAGGCAGCAGAGGGGGGCCAGTGCGGCTCCCCTCTTTCCGTGGCGCTCTGACGGAGCGGTCCTGTCTGTACCCGGTTCAGCCTGACGCTCGTCCCGGCGCGTGGGACGCCATCCGGCAGCCGGTGTCAAAGGGCACCCGGAGGGGTGATTGCCGTTCGGCAGGTTACAGGCGGCCAGGCCACGCAGGCCCGAGGTGGAATCGGTTCAGGTTTTACGCGTGTTCAGCGTGAGAAAGTGGGGTTGACGCCTCCGTGGATACTGGATACAACTTCGGAGGTTCACGCCTCAGTCCACGCTCGTCATCGTGGGACGCGCCCCGGCCCGCACCTGTCTATGCGTCTCACCGGGCGCGTGTATGCTGCGCCTGAACCGACCACACCCACCACAGTTCCCACCGAAGGGAAGGAGAGCGTCAAATGCGGGCATCAGGACTCAACTGGCAGGGCCTCATGGAGCAACTCCGGCTGGCACTGCCCCACTGCGAGGTCACCGACCAGTCCCTCGCGTACTTCAAGTACCCCAAACGCACCGTCAGCGTGAACCTCCCGGTGCGCATGGACGACGGCAGCATCCGCGTGTTCCGCGGCTACCGCACCGTGCACAGCACCTCACGCGGGCCCAGCATGGGCGGCGTGCGCCTGCGTGAAGGCGTCAACGCCCACGAGTGCGAGGTCCTCGCCGCGATCATGACCCTCAAGGCCGCCGTGGCCGACCTGCCGCTGGGCGGCGCCAAGGGCGGCGTGGACGTCGATCCCGCCACCCTCAGCCCCCACGAACTGGAGGGCGTGGTGCGCCGCTACACCAGCGAACTGGTGGAACTGATCGGCCACAACGAGGACATCCTCGCGCCCGACGTGGGCAGCGACGCGCAGGCCATGGCCTGGATGCTCGACACGTACAACGAGAACACCGGCACGACCAGCAACGGCGTCGTGGTGGGCAAACCCATCCCGCTGGGCGGCAGCTACGGCAGCAAGGACGCCCGGGGCCGCAGCGCCGCGCTGGTCGCCGCGCGCGTGCTGGAAGACCGTGGCGAGAGCCTGGAGCGCGCCAAGGTCGCCGTGTACGGTTTCGGGGACGTGGGCCGCCGCGCCGCGCAGACCCTCGCCGCGCAGGGCGCGCTGGTCATCGCCGTGTCCGACCAGGACGGCGCGACCTTCGCCAGCGCCGGCCTGGACCTCGACGCGCTGTCCGCGTACCGCGAGCAGCACGGCAGCGTGGCGGGCTTCGCGACCGACATTACGCCCGCCGAGGTCACCGAGCTGGACGTGGACGTCCTGATGCTCGCGTACGACTACGGCACCCTCAACGCCGGGAACGCCCACGCCGTACGCGCCCGCTACGTCGTGGAGGCCACCAACCGCGCCGTGCTGCCCGAGGCCGAACGCTTCCTGACGGAGGCCGGCGTGCAGGTCATCCCGGACCTGATCGCCAGCATCGGCGGCGTGGTCGTGAACTACCTGGAATGGGTGCAGGACGCCAGCAACTTCTTCTGGACCGAGGAGGAGATCGAGGCCGCGATTGACCAGCGCGTGAACGTCGCCGTGAGTGACGTCATGGGGGTGGCCCGCACGCGCCAGACCGACCTGCGGACCGCTGCGTACGCCCTGGCCCTGAACCGCCTGCACAACGCCACCGTGATGCGTGGCGTGTACCCATAACCGCCTTCCCGGCGCGCTGAATTCACCAGCGGCAACGCGCGGGCCGCCCCGCGCGGCGAAGACGAACCACCACCCATACCCCCTCTCCTTCCCTGGAGGCACTGCCATGACCGCCACGCAAGATCCGACCAACAACGCTGGCCCCAAATCCGGCGCGCACGCCATTCCCAGCTACCTCGACCCGAACAACATCGGGCCGTACGAGATCTACCTCGAGCAGGTCGAGCGCGTCACGCCGTACCTCGGCAAGCTCGCCTACTGGGCCGAGACCCTCAAGCGGCCCAAGCGCATCCTGGTCGTGGACGTGCCCATCCACCTGGATGACGGCACCGTCGCGCACTTCGAGGGCTACCGCGTGCAGCACAACACGTCGCGCGGGCCCGCCAAGGGCGGCGTGCGCTACCACCAGGACGTGACGCTCAGCGAGGTCATGGCGCTGTCGGCGTGGATGACCGTGAAGAACGCCGCCGTGAACCTCCCGTACGGGGGCGGCAAGGGCGGCATCCGCATCGACCCCCGCCAGTACAGCACGGGGGAACTGGAGCGCCTGACCCGCCGCTACACCACCGAGATCGGCCTGATCATCGGGCCGGAAAAGGACATCCCCGCGCCGGACGTGAACACCAACCCGCAGACCATGGCGTGGATGATGGACACGTACTCCATGAACGTGGGCCGCACCGCGACCGGCGTCGTGACCGGCAAGCCCGTGTCCCTGGGCGGCAGCCTGGGCCGCGGCGACGCCACCGGGCGCGGCGTGTTCGTGACCGGCGCCGAGGCCATGAAGAAACTCGGGATGCCCATGCAGGGCGCCAGGGTGGCCGTGCAGGGCTTCGGGAACGTGGGTGAGGCCGCCGCGCGCATCTTCCACGAGCACGGCGCGAAGATCGTCGCCATTCAGGACGTGACCGGCACGATCCACAGCGACGCGGGGATCGACCCGAAGGCCGCGCTGGAACACCTGCGCCGCACCGGCAAGATCACCGAGATGCCCGGCACCGAGGAGATCAAGCGGGACGAGTTCTGGGGCGTGGACTGCGACGTGATGATCCCCGCCGCGCTGGAAAAACAGATCACCCTGGCGAACGCCGGGCAGATCAAGGCGAAACTGATCGTCGAGGGCGCCAACGGCCCCACCATTCCCGCCGCGGACGACCTGCTCGCCGAACGCGGCGTGACCGTCGTGCCGGACGTCCTCGCGAACGCGGGCGGCGTGACCGTGTCGTACTTCGAGTGGGTGCAGGACTTCAGCTCGTTCTTCTGGACGGAAGACGAGATCAACAAGCGCCTCGACCGCATCATGAGCGAGGCGTTCGGGAGCCTGTGGGACGTCAAGGAACGCCACGGCGTGACCCTGCGCACCGCCGTGTACATCGTCGCCTGCACCCGTGTGCTCGAAGCCCGCGCCCTCCGCGGCCTGTACCCGTAAGCAGTGGGTGGTTGAAGGTCGATAGGTGATGGAGGATGGGTGCTGGGGGGAACCTCCGCGCCCATCTTCTTCTGGAGGCGCCCCTGAAGCGTGAGGCGGGGCACCTTTCATTCCGCTCCTGAAAGGCGGATACTCCGCGAGTCATGCCCTCCTCGCCGCTGAGGCCCCTGTCACAGAAAGTTTCCCGCTGGGTGCTGCAGCAGGAGGATCACCCGCAGCAGGAGGGCTTCTACGAGGCCGAGCCGCAGGTGCAGGCGCACGAGCGTCAGCATCCCTGGTGGAAGGTCATGTGCCTGACCGGGGTGGATTACTTCAGCACGCTGGGCTACCAGCCGGGGATCGCGGCGCTGGCGGCGGGGGCGGTGTCGCCGTTCGCGACGCTGGTGCTGGTCCTCGTGACGCTGTTCGGGGCGCTGCCCATGTACCGCCGCGTGGCGGAGGACAGCCCACACGGGGACGGCTCGATCAGCATGCTGGAGCGGCTGCTGTCGTACTGGCCCAGTAAGTTCCTGGTGCTGTCGCTGATCGGGTTCGTGGCGACCGGATTCATCATCACGATCACGCTATCGGCGGCAGACGCCTCGGCGCACCTGATCGAGAACCCGTTCCTGAAGGAGACGCTCGAGGGGCATCAGGTGGGCGTGACACTGGTGCTACTGCTGCTGCTGGGCGCGGTGTTCCTCAAGGGCTTCAAGGAGGCCATCGGGATCGCGGTGGTGCTCGTCGTCGCGTACCTGAGCCTGAGCGCCGTGGTGATCGGCAGGGGCGCGCAGGTCATCCTGGGCCAGCCGGAGCTGGTGCAGGCGTGGCTGGGCACGCTGAACGTGGGCTTCGGCTCGCCGCTGGCGCTGATCGGCGCGGCGCTGCTGGTGTTCCCGAAGCTGGCGCTGGGCCTGTCGGGCTTCGAGACGGGCGTGGTCGTCATGCCGCTGATCAAGGGCGATGCGGGAGACACCGAGGAGCGGCCCACCGGACGCATCCGCAACGGGAAGAAACTGCTGACCACGGCGGCCCTGCTGATGAGTGCGTTCCTGATCACGAGTAGTCTGGTCACCACCCTGCTGATCCCGGCCGCAGCGTTCCAGCCGGGCGGCGAGGCGAACGGGCGGGCACTGGCGTTCCTGGCGCACGAGTACCTGGGCGAGTGGTTCGGCACGGCGTACGACATCAGCACCATCCTGATCCTGTGGTTCGCGGGGGCCAGCGCCATGGCGGGCCTGCTGAACATCGTGCCGCGCTACCTGCCCCGCTACGGCATGGCGCCCGAGTGGACGCGGCTGCACCGTCCGCTGGTGCTGATCTACCTGCTGATCGCGTGCGTGGTGACGGCCGCGTTCCGCGCGAACGTGGACGCGCAGGCGGCGGCGTACGCGACCGGGGTGCTGGCCATGATGACCTCCGCGGCGGTCGCGGTGTGCCTGACGGCCGTGCGGCGCCGCCAGCCCCGGCGGGCGTGGGCGTTCGGGGTGATCAGCGCCATCTTCGTGTACACGAGCGCCGTGACGATCTTCAGCAACCCGCAGGGCCTCTTGATCGCGCTGCTGTTCATCGTGTTGATCCTCGCGGTGGGGGTCAGTTCGCGCGTGTCGAGGTCGTTCGAGCTGCGGGTCAGCCAGGTGCAGTTCGACGAGGCGGCGATCGAGGTCCTGAAGACCCACCCGATCCGCCCGCTGCGCTTCGTGTCGCACCACCCGGGCCGGGCGTCGGAAGCCGAGTACAGCAAGCAGGAGCTGCGGGTGCGGCAGATGGTGCACCTGCCCGAGGACGAGCCGTTCCTGTTCCTGGAGGTGGAGGTGGATGACGCGAGCGAGTTCACGGACGTGGTGGAGGTCACAGGGCTGCGCGTGGGGCCGTACTCGATCCTGAAGGCGCGCGGGTCGAGCATCCCGAACACGATCGCGGCCGTGATGCTGACGCTGCGGAAGAAGGGCGCGCCGCCGCAGGTGTACATGCGCTGGACCGAGGAGAGCCCGCTGCAGCTGGCGCTGGATTTCGTGATCGGGGGGCGCGGGGACGTGCCGCCGCTGACCCGCGAGATCCTGCGCCGCGCCGAGCCGGACCGCGACCGGCGGCCCATCGTGCATGTGGGAGGCTGAGGCCGGAGCGGGTTGAACGTTTTTGCAAACCTTTCAACCGGAATCCGTGTGACCTTGAGCCAATCTTAGACTTGAGCGTATAGCACTCAAGTCTATTGACACCCAGAAACTGTGGGCCTATGCTGTATGGCGATCAGAACTGCTGCCCGCGCGGCAGCAAATCCCCATCCCCACAGGAGTCAACATGCCCAAAGCAGTCGGAATTGACCTCGGTACCACCAACTCTGTGATCTCCGTCATGGAAGGCGGCCGCCCCGAAGTGATCGTGAACGCCGAAGGCGCCCGCACCACCCCCAGCGTCGTCGCGTACAAGGGCGACGAGCGCCTCGTCGGGCAGATCGCCCGCCGTCAGGCTGCCCTGAACCCCGCCGCCACGCTGTTCGAAGTCAAGCGCTTCATCGGCCGCCGCTGGGACGAAGTGAAGATGGAAGCCGAACGCAGCCCCTTCACCGTGAAAGAAGGCCCCGGTGGCAGCGTCCGCATCGAAGTGAACGGTCAGGACCTCGCGCCCGAGCAGGTCAGCGCCGAGGTGCTGCGCAAACTCGTGAACGACGCCAGCGCCAAGCTGGGCGAGAAGATCCGCGACGTGGTCATCACCGTGCCCGCGTACTTCGACAACAGCCAGCGCGAGGCCACCAAGCAGGCCGGTGAGATCGCGGGCCTGAACGTCCTGCGCGTCATCAACGAACCCACCGCCGCTGCGCTCGCCTACGGCCTGGAACGCAAAGGCAACGAGACCGTCCTGGTCTTCGACCTGGGGGGCGGCACCTTCGACGTGACCATCCTCGAACTGGGCGACGGCGTGTTCGAAGTGAAATCCACCAGCGGCGACACTCACCTGGGCGGCGCGGACTTCGACCAGCGCATCGTCGACTGGCTCGCGGGCGAATTCCAGAAGGACAACAACTTCGACCTGCGCAAGGACAAGCAGGCCCTGCAGCGCCTGATCGAAGCGGCCGAGAAGGCCAAGATCGAACTCAGCAACGCCTCCGAGACCTCGATCAGCCTGCCGTTCATCACCTTCGACCCCGAAACCCGCACCCCCATGCACCTCGAGCGCACCCTGAGCCGCGCAAAGTTCGAGGAACTCACGAGCGACCTGCTGCGCCGCGTGCGCAAGCCCGTCGAGCAGGCCCTCGCCGACGCCAAGCTGGACGCCAGCAAGATCGACGAAGTGATCCTGGTGGGCGGCAGCACCCGCATCCCCGCCGTGAAGCGCATCGTGCAGGACATCATCGGCAAGACCCCCAACGAGTCCGTGAACCCCGACGAGGCCGTCGCGCTCGGCGCCGCCGTGCAGGCCGGGATCATCCAGGGCGACTCCAGCCTGGGCGACATCGTGCTGGTCGACGTGACCCCGCTGACGCTGGGCGTGGAAGTCAAGGGCGGCATGATCGCCCCGATGATCACCCGCAACACCACGGTGCCCGCCAAGAAGACCGAGATCTACACCACCGCCGAGAACAACCAGCCCGGCGTGGAGATCAACGTCCTGCAGGGTGAACGCCCCATGGCGAACGACAACAAGAGCCTGGGCCGCTTCAAACTGGAAGGCATCCCGCCCATGCGCGCCGGTCAGCCCCAGATCGAGGTGACCTTCGACATCGACGCCAACGGCATCCTGCACGTCACCGCCAAGGAGAAGACCAGCGGCAAGGAAGCCAGCATCCGCATCGAGAACACCACCACCCTCGACAAGAGCGACGTGGAACGCATGGTGCAGGAAGCCGAGCAGAACGCCGCCGCCGACAAGCAGCGCCGCGAGAAGGTCGAGAAGCGCAACAACCTCGACAGCCTGCGCGTCCAGGCCCTCGGCCAGATCGAGGAAAACGGCTCTGCCACGCAGGATGCCAAGGACAAGCTGAAGGCCGCCGCCGACGAGGCCGAGGAAGCCGTCCGCAGCGACGACGACGCCCGCATCGACGCCGCGCAGAAGAAGCTGGAAGAGGAACTCCGCACCTTCATGACCGCCGCGCAGGCGCAGGGTCAGCAGGACGACGGGACCGTCAACCTTGGCAAGGACAAGCAGGATGACGACGTGATCGACGCGGACTTCAAACCCGCCGAATAAGCGCGCGTCCTCCACGAACAGCACACCCCAGGGGAGAGGACGGCCAGCGCGCCGCCTCTCCCCTGCCCCACGAGCACGTCCCACATCCACCCGGGCTGAGCGGTTCTCCCAACCTTCACCCGCCGTGAGACTAAGCTGGAACGAATGTTCCGCAAGAGAGGCCCCAAGATGACCGACGACCAGCACAAACCCACCGACACCGCTGAAGCCACCGCAAAAACCGTCAACGAGGACGGCCTGGACGTGCCCGACACCGAGGCCGACAACATGGCTGAGGACGCCGAGACCGCCTTCCCCGGCATGGACGGCCTGGACGAGGGCATGCTCGGGCAGGTGCAGGAGATGATGGCGAAACTGGAACGCGCCGACGAACTGGAGAAGGAGAACGCCGACCTGAAAGGCCGCCTGGCGCGTCTGGCGACCGACTTCGACAGCTACCGCCGCCGCACCCAGGAGGACGTGAACGCCGCGCAGGGCCAGGGCGTCAGCAAGGCCGCCGAGGCGCTGATGCCCGTGTACGACGACATGGACCGCGCCGTGACCATGGGCGCCGCCGACCCCGCCAAGCTGATCCCCGGCATGCAGGCCGTGCAGGGCAAGATCCTGGGCGTGTTCGCGGGCCTGGGCCTGGAAGCGACCGGCAAGGAAGGCGAGGCGTTCGACCCGCAGTGGCATGAGGCGCTGCAGGTCGTGCCCGGCGACGAGGACGACGTGATCGTTCAGGTGTACCAGCTGGGCTTCCGCATGGGCGACCGCCTCGTGCGCCCCGCGCGCGTCGTCGTCAGCCGGAAGGGTTGAGGGGGAACGTTGATGGTTGATGGAGAGAAAGGCCTGCCGCGTCAGCCATCAACGGCCCGCGATCCGCTGCATGGCGTGACGCTGGAACGCGTCGTGACGCACCTCCAGGCCGAGTACGGCTGGGACGAGCTGGCGCGGCGCATTCCGGTGAAGTGCTTTCAGAGCAACCCGAGCGTGACGAGCAGTCTGAAGCTGCTGCGCAAGGAAGGCTGGGCGCGCGAGCAGGTGGAGGGCGAGTACGTGCGGCTCGTGCAGCGCGAGAACGCCAACCCGCTGATCGAGGCGCTCAAGACCGGCACCGTGACGGACGAGGTGCAGGCCCCAAGTCAGACGAAGACACACGAGGCGCTCGGCTGGGCGCTGCGGCACGGCGCGGCGGAGGCGGACCTGCTGGCCCTGCTGGGCCGCATTCACGACGTGAACTTCTGGCCCGGCACGTCGACGCTGCCGCTGCTGAACCTCGCCATCGACCGGGACGCGCCGCCCACGTTCGTCCGGGCGCTGCTGCAGGCGGGGGCGCTGCCAGACGACCCGCGCTACTGGTTGCCGCTGCTGCACAGCGTGGACGTGGAAGGACAGGCGTACAGGGAGGGTCGCCGCGCGCCGCGTACGGACGTGCTGGACCTGCTCGTGGCACGCGGCGCGAAACCGGGGCAGGCGGACCGGCGTGGCGTGACCGCCCGCGAGATCGCCACGTCGTACGGGCTGCGGGTGGTGCTCAACCGCCTGGAACAGCTGGGCGCCTAGAGACGTAACGATCAGGGACGTAACGGGGAACGGAGGGGAGTCATGGCGTACAAGGACTACTACGACGTGCTGGGCGTGTCGCGCGGCGCGTCCGACGCGGACATCAAGAGCGCGTACCGCAAACTGGCCAAGCAGTACCACCCGGACAAGAACGCCGGGGACGAGAAGGCCGCCGAGCGGTTCAAGGAGATCGGCGAGGCCTACGCGGTCCTCAGCGACCCGGAAAAACGCAAGGTGTTCGACCAGTTCGGCCACACCGGGCAGGTGCCCCCCGGCTACCAGGGCGGCGGGTTCCAGGGTGGGGACTTCGCGGGTTTCGACGGGTCGCAGTTCAGTGACTTCTTCCAGGGCCTGTTCGGCGGGGCCGGCCGGCGGGGTGGCGCGGGCTTCCAGGGGGGCGCGCAGGTGAACCTCGAGGATCTCCTCGGCGGCGGTCTGGGCGGCGCGGGGCAGAGTCGCCGCTTCGTGCAGAACGTGGAGGGCGAGCTGCAGGTCACGCTGGAGGAAGCCTTCAACGGCTCGGACGAGGTCATCAACGTGGACGGCAAACGCCTGAGCCTGCGCGTCCCGGCGGGCACGCGCGACGGCGCGCGCCTGCGACTGGCCGGGCAGGGCCCGGGCGGCGGGGACGTGCTGCTGACCATCCGCGTGCTGGAGGACGCCCGCTTCGACCTGGACGGCGACCACCTGACCACCAGCGTGGACGTGCCCGCGCCCGTCGCGGCGCTGGGCGGGGACGTGACCGTGCAGACCCTGAGCGGCAAGGGAAACCTGAGCGTCCCACCGGGCAGCAGTGGCGGGCGGCGTATGCGTCTGCGCGGGCAGGGCTGGCCGAAGAAGGACGGCACGCGCGGCGACCTGTACGTCCGCCTGAACGTCACAGTGCCCGCCACCCTGAGCGACGAGCAGAAGGAGCTGTACCGCAGGCTGCGCGACCTCGGGTAACGCCACCAGTAAAACGCCCCCGCCGGTCTGGTCGGGGGCGTTTCTGTCGCGGCTTTATTTCCCGGTCTGGTCGATCAGGTCCTCGCTGAGCGTCCAGAGGCGGCGGGCGCTGTCCGCGTCCAGGGCGTGGAGTTTGTACCCGAACATCGGGTTGGGGTTGGTCTCGTCCAGCGGGGTGCTCTGCTGGAGGTCCTCGAGGAACAGGCCGCCCACGCCGTCCAGTTCGGGCGCGGTGGCCGCCCAGATGCTGGTGCTCGCGCCCTGCGCGGGAGTCTTGAAGGCGGGGTGGGGCGCGCCGTTCTCGTCGATCCAGCCGCGCCGCTGCGCCTCGCCTTCGGGCATGTGCTTCTGCAGCCCGGTCATGATCCCGCCGGGGTGGACGGCGTTCGCGGTGACGCCCTGGTCGGCGTAGCGGCGGTTGAGTTCGGCGGCGAACAGGGCGTTGGCGGTCTTGCTCTGCCCGTACGCCTGCCAGGGGTCGTAGGGGGTCGCCCGGAAGTTCGGGTCGTCCCAGTGGATGTCGCTGAGGCGGTGGGCGCTGCTGCTCAGTGACACGACGCGGGCGGGCGCGGCGGCCATCAGCGCGGGCAGCAGCAGGCGGGTCAGCTGAAAGTGCCCCAGGTGGTTCGTGCCGAACTGCGTCTCGAAGCCGTCGGCGGTCTGGCCCTGCGGTGTAGCCATGACGCCCGCGTTGTTGATGAGCATCCTGATCTGCGGGGCGAGGGCCAGGATCTCGCGGGCGGCCTGCCGCACCGACGCGAGCGAGGACAGGTCCAGATGCAGGACGTGCACGTCGCTGTTCCCGGTGGCCTGGGCGAGGTCACGGGCGACCTGCTCGCCGCGCGCGGTGTCGCGGACGGGCATGATCACGCGCGCCCCGGCGCCCAGCAGGGCGCGAACGGTCTCGATGCCCAGTCCGGAGGCCCCTCCGGTCACGACGGCGGTCTGCCCTTTCAGGTCAATGTCTTTCACGAGGTCGGCAGCGTCAGCGCGGGGGGCCAGGGGGCTCTTGATAGGGGTCATGCGGACACCGTAGTCCTTCGAGTGCGCTCGAAGTCAACGCCGGGGTCACAGGATGGAGGAACGCTCAAGAGGGGGCGACCCGGGGGATGCCCAGGCCGCCCCCTCTGCCCCAGTTCAGATCGTGGGCTGGCTGATGCCCTGCAGGGCCTGTTCGTCCGCGCCGCCACTGGCCCGCGTGGCGAGGTCCGCGAGGCTTACGATCCCGACGACCTTCGCGCCGTCCGTGACGGGCAGGCGGCGCAGCTGACGGTCCGCCATGGCCTTCGCGGCCTCCTGCACGCTGGCGCCCGCATCCATGGTGAACACGCTGCCGGTGGCGTAGTCGGTCGCGGCGCTGCCCAGGTCGTGCCCGTATGCCACGGCGCGAATGACGATGTCCCGGTCGGTGATGATGCCGCTCAGCCGGTCGCCGTCCATGATCAGCACGTTGCCGATGTCCTGTTCGCGCATCAGCGTGGCGACCTCCTTCAGGGTGGCGCGGGGGTCGGTGGTGGTCAGGTCGGTGGTCATGATGTCGCGCAGGGTGGTCATGCCCTGACCGTACCGCCTGACCTTCCGGGCGGCATGGGAGCTTGCCCAAGCCGGGCCGGGAGAACCTTGAGGCAACGGAACAGGCCGCCCACGCGTGAACGCGGGCGGCCCGGCGGGTGCGGTTATTTCATCAGCCAGTCGAAGGAGGTCTTCATCAGGAGGTTGCGGCTGTTGGGCGTCAGGCCCTCCAGGCCGAAGCCCATCGTGACCGTGCGGTACTTCCCGGCGTCGTTCGCGACGATCGCTCCGGCGTTCTCACCGGCGGACTGGGCGCTGACGCGCGGACGGTTCTGCCCCTGCGCCTGGGTGTTCCCACCGAAGATCTGCCCCAGGACGGTGTTCACGACGCTGGCGGCCAGCTGCTCGACCAGTCCGCGGGGTTCCTTGACCTTCTGCGCGGCGCGGTTCTTGTTCGGATCCACGCGGATGCTCTGCGCAGTGATCGTCCCTGCGATCGCGTTCGCGGTGCCCCACGAGGCGACGACGCTGCTGCCGCCCTGGTCGGCGATCACGTCGGGGTAGAACTGGTTGGCGGCGCTGCCCTGGGCGTTCAGGGTGAAGGCGGTGCTGCCGAACGCGCCGCGCGTCACGAATTTCGCCTGGCCGCTGCTGTCCGCCACGAAGCGCGTCTTCAGGATGCCGGTGTAGAAGGCGCTGGTGCCGATGTCGTAGCCGATGTCCTGCCCGGTGATCAGGAGGTTGCCGCCGCCCGCCACGTACTGCTGCAGGGTGTTCTGGTCGGCGGGCGTGATGGTGTTCTGGTACTGCTCGCCGGTGGCCCACACGACGATGTCGGCGCGTTTGAGTTCGCTCAGGGGCACGGCACCCTGACTCTGGGTGTTCCACACGAACGCCCCGCCGCTGGCCGCGTTGGCCTTGATGGCGTCGCGCAGCGCGGCCGTGACGTCAGCCCCCTGGCCCATGTCGTCATCCACGAGCATGACGGTGGGTTTCTTACCGGTGCTGGGTGCCGGGGCGGGCGTGGGTGCCGGGGCGGGCGTGGGTGCCGGCGCCGGGGCGGGTGTGCCGGGTCGGTCCTTGATGAAGCAGCCCTTGCGCAGGCCGGGGGCGGGGTCGCGGCCCCACTCGGCGACCGTGCAGTTGAACCCGTCGGTTCCGACGCCGGTCAGGTATTTGCCGGCGGTGCCGAACGCGGCGTCCTTCTGTCCGCTGAAGTCGCACTTGCTGCCTTCCAGCGCGCAGAGGCTGTAACCGGCCGGGCCGGTGGGTGCCGGAGCGGGCGCTGGCGTGGGTGTCGGCGTAGGAGTGGGAGTCGGCGTCGGGGTGGGTGTCGGGGTAGGCGTGGGCGTTGGGGCTGGCGTAGGTGTCGGGGTAGGCGTGGGCGTTGGGGCTGGCGTCCCACCGGCATTCACACCCAGTTTTCCCAGCGCGCCGGGGACACTGATCAGTCCGTAGCCCACGTTGTTGTTCTTGCTGCCCGCATTACTGGCACTGGTATAGAGCGCGTTCTTGATGGCATCCACGCTCGTTCCAGGTTTCGCGGAGAGCAGCAGCGCCACAGCACCGGCCGCGATGGGGCTGGCCTGCGAGGACCCGCTCAGGGCGCCGTACTGCCCGTTCGGGAAGGCGCTGGTAATTTCCACGCCGGGCGCGGCGATGTCGGGTTTCACGAACACACCCTTGATGGTGCTGTTCCAGTTCACGGGGCCGCGGCTGCTGAAGCTCGCCACCTGACCGTTCCTGTCGACTGCGCCGACCCCGACCGCGTCGGGCAGGTTGCCGGGGCTGCCGGTGCTGGCGGACGCCGGGCCGAAGTTCCCGATGGCGAACACCGGGACCACGCCCGCCTTGAGCATGTTCTGCACGGGCACGATGAATTCGTCGAACGTGCCGGGAATGCCCAGGCTCATGTTCACGATGTCCGCGCCGTCGTCGGTGTCGGCATTGTTGTCAGGGTCGAGGACGTACTGCATCCCGGCGATGACCTGCGCGAAGGTCCCCTCGTTGTTGGGGAGGACCAGGGCGCTGATGACCTTGGCGCTGGGCGCGACCCCCACGGTATCTCCAACCAGCAGGCCTGCCGTATGCGTGCCGTGGTTGGTCGTGTCCCGTGCGGCGGCGTTCGCCACCCGGTCGCCATCGGCGTTGAACTCGGCGAACGCGGCGACCTTACCGTTCAGCTGCGGGTGGCTGGCGTCAATCCCGCTGTCGAGGTGGCCGATCTTGATGCCCTGCCCCTTGAACCCGGCGGCCCAGGCCTGCGGCGCGCCGATCTTGGCGAGGTGCCAGGCCTCGCCGGGAGCGGCGGCGGCGGCGCTGAGCGCCACGGCGCGCTGCGGTTTGGGAATCTGCACCTTGAAGTTCTCGAATACATCACTGACGAAGGGGAGCAGGGCCAGGGCGCGGGCCTGCACCGGGGTCATGGGCAGGTAGATGCTCTGGTCCAGCCACAGCTGCGTGGCCTTGCCAGAGTTCACGGCCTGCCGGACGAACCCGGCCATGGGGCCCAGTGCGGCCAGCTTGCTGTTCAGCTGGCCGCGCAGGTTCTTGAACTGGGCGCGGCCGCGTTCGTCGTTGGCGAACTGGAACCGTACGATGACGCCCACCTGTGTCTGGTCGCCCTTCTGCGCGCGTTGCAGCAGGGTCGGGGAGATCCGGCCTGCTTCAGCCTGACTCAGGCCGCCCAGGGTCAGGGCCGCGCCGAGCATCAAGAGGTTTCGCTTCTTCATGAGGCCCAGACTAGGGGGTAGGGTGTGACGGCCCCTGAAGGGAACGTGAGGAGACCTTGACGTCTGGTCAGGCGGGCGTCAGCGGGCCCAGGCGAGTTACCGGGCGTACTCGACGATCAGTTCTCGGTCGAACTCGTCGACCTTGCGGTCAATCATGCTCTTGCGCGAGTAGCTGAGCAGGACGCGCCCACTGGCGAGTTGCAGGAGGTTCAGCGTGCCTCGCACGCCCGTGCCGATCTGGGCGTTGTTGCCGATCATGCGCCACTGGAATCCGCTGCGGACGAGCAGGCCCCGGTCTGGGTTGTCGTTGGCGGGGACCGCGACGGGCCGGGCGGTGAAGCCTTCCGGTCCGCGCATCTCCCCGGTTTTCAGGTCGATGCTGACGCCGCGCAGCACCCCGTTCATGGCAGCGCTGTCACCGAACGTCACGCGGTTGCTGTCCCGGGTGACATTCAGCCGGAAGGATTTCCCGGTGGACGCCAGAGTGTTCTGGAAGACGAGGTACCGCTTGAAATCCTCGGGGGTGATGTTCAGCCGTTTGTCATACACCGGCGCCACGCCCCGGGCGGCCGAGGCGGTGACCTGACGCAGGACTTCCCGGTCGCCTCCGGCACTGGCGACCACGAGTTCCAGTTCGACGGTGGAAATGCTGGGTCGGCGTTCCAGCAGGGTCACGGTCTGTCCGGTCTGCGGCAACAGGGCGGCCACCCGGGCCTGCCAGCCGCTGGGCAGGGCGGGCAGACTGGCCGGTGTAGCGGCGAGGGCGGCGCTCAGTGCGCCCAGCGTGACCGCAACCCATGATGTGAATCCCGCCGGTCTCATTCACCGTGAGAATAGAGGGGCAGGGTGAGAATTTCCCGTTGCGGGGCGGTCCGAAGATGAATGGGCCATCAGCGCCGGATCAGCTGGATCTGATCCGGCGCGCGGTGTCGTCGGTGGAAAGACAGAGGGGCCGGAGCACACGGCGTCCGGCCCTCCGGGGATGGTGGGTCAGGCCTTGCCGACGCTGCCGAGCACGCGCATCTTGTGCTCGATGACTTGACTCATGACGTCTCTTGCGGGTCCGAAGATCTTGCGGGGGTCGAATTCCTTGGGGTTGGCCATGAGGGCCTCGCGGATGCCGACGGTGCTGGCCAGGCGCAGGTCGGTGTCCACGTTCACCTTGGCGATCCCGAACTGCGTGGCGCGCTGCAGGTCCTCGTCGGCGATCCCGGCGGCCTCGCCGATCTGCCCGCCGGCGGCGCGGAAGCGTTCGACGATCTCCTGCGGCACGCCGCTGCTGCCGTGCGCGACGAGGGGAATGCCGGTCAGGCTGGCGATCTTCTCGATGCGCGCGTGGTCGATGTAGGGGCGGCCCTTGCCCTTGAACGCGCCGTGGCTGGTGCCGATGGCGATGGCGAGGTAGTCGGTGCCGGTCTGCTCAATGAACTGCACGGCTTCCTCGGGGTCGGTCAGGAAGGCGTCCTTCTCGTCCACGACGATGTGCTCCTCGATGCCGCCCAGGCGCCCGAGTTCGCTTTCCACGCTGATGCCCATGGCGTGCGCGGCTTCCACGACGCGTTTCGTTTCCTTGACGTTCTCGTCGAAGGAGTGGTGGGAGGCGTCGATCATGATGCTCGTGAAGCCCATCTTGATGGCCTTCAGCGCGCTCTCGTACGAGCTGCCGTGGTCGAGGTGCAGCGCGACGGGCACGGTGGCCCGCTTGGCGAGGTCGATGACGATGTTGGCGAGGTCTTGGCCGCCGTACTTGATGGCGCCCTCGCTCATCTGGACCATGACGGGGCTGCGCAGCCGCTCGGCGGTGTGGATGATCGCCTGAGTGATCTCCATGTTGTTGGTGTTGAACGAGCCGACGCCGTAGTGGCCGGCGCGGGCGGGAATCAGGATGTCGTTACCGGTGACGAGCATGTGAATACCTCCTTGAGCGTCCCCACTCTACCCGGAGTGACCGTGATCACACTCGGGGGCCGTCCACATGACTGGGCCGCGCGGGGTAGACAGGGGACTACCATGCGGGCATGACCACCCCCTCTCCCGCCCCGCTGGCCTTCGATCTGGACGGCACGCTGTCGCGCCGCGCGCAGAGCATGACGGCCAGCGCCATCCGCGAGATCCTGAAGGTCACGCAGCAGCCGGACGTGATCAGTTTCGCCGGGGGTCTGCCCGCGCCGGAGCTGTTCCCGCTGGACGAGGTGCGCGCCGCGAGCAACCGCGTGCTGGACGTGTACGGTCCGGCGGCGCTGCAGTACTCGACGACCGAGGGGCACGCGCCGCTGCGCGAGTGGATCGGCGCGCAGGCGGGCATTCCGGCGCGGAACGTGCAGATCGTGACCGGCAGTCAGCAGGGCCTAGACCTGCTCGGCAAGGTGCTGATCGACGAGGGGGACGTGGTGCTCGTGGAGGCCCCCACGTATCTGGGCGCGCTGCAGTCCTTCCAGCCGTACCTGCCCAGGTACGTGCAGGTGCCCACCGATGACGGCGGCATCGACGTGGACGCGCTGGAGGAGGTGTTGAAGACCACGCGCGCGAAGCTGCTGTACGCCGTGCCGAACTTCCAGAACCCCACCGGCCGCACCCTGAGCGCCGAGCGCCGCCGCCGACTGGTGGAACTCACGGCGCAGCACGGCGTCCTGCTGATCGAGGACGACCCGTACGGGCAGCTGCGCTTCACGGGCGAGGCCGCCCCCAGCCTCTACAGCCTGGGCCTGGACCTGCACGGCGACGCGGACCGCAACCACGTCATCTACTCCAGTTCCTTTTCCAAGACGCTGGTGCCGGGCCTGCGCGACGCGTGGGTGCAGGCCGCCGCGCCGATCATCAATAAATTGATCCAGGCGAAGCAGGGCGCGGACCTGCACACGCCCACCTTCAACCAGATGATCATCGCGGAACTCGTGGACACCGTCCTGCCCCGCCAGATCGAACGGGTGCGGCAGGCGTACGGCGAACGCGCCCGCCTGATGCTCGAGCGCATCCACGCGGACTTCCCGGCCGGGGTGCAGTCCACCACGCCCGAGGGCGGCATGTTCCTGTGGCTGACCCTCCCGCAGGGCGTGGACACCCAGGCGCTGCTGCCCCGCGCCGTCGCGCGCAAGGTCGCGTACGTGCCCGGCAGTCCCTTCTACGCCCTGGGCGGCGGCGAGAACACCATGCGCCTCAGCTACAGCAATGCCACGCCGGATCAGATCACGCGGGGCATCCGGGCGCTGGGCGACACGCTGCGCGAGGCTCTGGCCGGGAGCTGAGCGTCCCGTATCATCAGGCGCGATGAGTGACGCACCGCTTGGCGTGTTCGACAGTGGCGTGGGCGGCCTGAGTGTCCTGGGGGACCTGCGGCGGGCGCTGCCGGGCGAGGACCTGCTGTACCTGGCGGACACGGCGCACGTCCCGTACGGCGCGCGGCCCGACGGGGAGATCCGTGACCTGACGGCGCGGGCCGTGTCGGCGCTGCACGCACGGGGCGTGAAGGGCGTGGTGGTGGCGTGCAACACGGCGTCGGCGTTCAGCCTGGGCGACCTGCGTTCGCGCTTCGACATGCCGGTGATCGGGCTGGTCCCGGCGGTGAAACCGGCGGTCCTGGCGTCCCGGTCCGGGGTGGTGGGGGTGCTGGCGACGCCGGGCACGATGCGGGGGACGCTACTGGCGGACGTGATCCGGGAGTTCGCGGACCCGGCGGGCGTCCAGGTGCTGAAAGCCGTGAGCACCGAACTGGTGCCGCTGGTGGAGGCCGGGCAGGCGGAGTCCGCGCGGGCGCGTGAGGTGCTGCGCGAGATCCTGACGCCGCTGGCGGAGGCCGGGGCGGACGGGCTGGTGCTGGGCTGCACGCACTACCCGTTCCTGGCGGGCAGCATCCGCGCGGAGTTCGGGGACACGTTCACGCTGCTGGACAGTGGCGCGGCGGTCGCGCGGCACACGCGGCGGGTGCTGGAGGAGCGCGGCCTGCTGAGTGCGCGGATCTCGGGCGGGACCGAGGCGTTCCTCGTGACGGGTGATCCCGCGCGGGCCGCGCCGGTCGTCCGGGAGTTGCTGTCCCGTGCGCTGGGAGCCGCGAACGTGCAGAATGAGGGGGAAATTCACCGGGCTCCGCCCAGAATCGAGCGCATACAGACATGACCCAGCCCATCCGCGAAGGCCGCGACCTCCTCACGCCCCGTCCCATCACCGTCAAGCGGGGCGTGAACCCGCACGCGCCCGGCAGCGCGCACCTGATCATGGGCCGCACCGAGATCCTCGCGACCGTGACCCTGGAAGAGAAGGCCGCGCCGCACATGCGCGGCAGCAAGGAAGGCTGGCTGACCGCCGAGTACTCCATGCTGCCCCGCGCCACGAACGACCGGCAGGCCCGCGAACGGAACCTGCAGAACGGCCGCCGTCACGAGATCCAGCGGCTGCTGGGCCGCGCGCTGCGCGCCGGGATGGACCTGCGTCACTTCCGGAACCAGACGCTGTACGTGGACTGCGACGTGCTGGTCGCGGACGGCGGGACGCGCGTGGCGAGCATCCTAGCGGGGCACGCGGCGCTGCACGACTTCTGCGACCGCCTGATCCAGAAAGGCCGCCTGACCGACTGGCCCATCTCGCGCAACATCGGCGCGGTCAGCGTCGGACTGGTCGGCAGCGAGATCCGCGTGGACCTCGATTACGCCGAGGACAAGGTCGCCCGCGCGGACCTGAACGTGGTCGCCACGAGCGACGGCCTGATCGTCGAAGTGCAGGGCGGCGCCGAGGAAGGCGTGCTGACGCACGACGAGTACGTGGGCATGCTCGCCACCGGCACGCGCGCCGTGCAGGACATCATGGCGGACCTGACGCGGCAGCTGTCGGTCATTCAGGGCATGTGAGTGCCGGTTCCATTGACTGAAGGGACGCCCAATCGGTGGCTGCATGAGGGCCGGGCGTGCCTGCGGTAGACTCCGGGGCAGTTCAAGGAGGGCAAGGCATGAGCGTGACGAGATTCATCGGGCGGGCGCTGCTCGCGAGCATCTTCATCAGGAATGGCCTGGATCACCTGCAGAACCCCGAACCCATCGTGCGCGCGGCGCGCGGCGCGGAAGTCCCGGAACCCGAACTGGCCGTGAAGGTCAACAGTGGCGTGATGGTCGGCGCGGGCGCCCTGATGGCAGCCGGGCTGATGCCCCGCGCCGCCAGCCTCGCCCTGGCGACCAGCCTGATTCCCACCACCGTGATCGGCCATCCCTTCTGGGACAAGCAGGGCAAGGAGCGGCAGCAGCAGCAGGCGCAGTTCCTGAAGAACCTCGCGCTGTTCGGCGCGCTCCTGATCGTCAGTAAGGAGTAGAAGGTTGAAAGGTGATGGTTGATAGAGGGTCTCCCCGCCTATCAACCATCATTTGTTCCCCATCAACCTCTACAGCACGCGGAGGCGGTAGAACACCCCGGCGACCGCCACGGCGAGCGCCACGGCCAGGCCCAGCACGATCCAGATGCCTTCCGGGTTGTCATGGAAGGGAATGGGGACGTTCATGCCGAAGATGCTGGTCACCAGGGTCGGGATGGCGACCAGGATGGTGGTCACGGTCAGGACCTTCACGACCTGATTGACGTTGTTGCTGATGACGCTGGCGAACGCGCCCGCCATGCTGGTGAGGATGTTGCTGGCGATGGACGCCATCTCGATGGCCTGCAGGTTCTCGATCAGGACGTCGTCGAGCAGGTCGCTGTCCTCCTCGTACATCTCGAAGATGCGGTCGCGTTTGACGCGTTCCATCATGGCCTCGTTCGCCTTCAGGCCGGTCAGGAAGTACACGAGGCTCTTTTCGAGTTTCAGGAGGTTCAGCAGTTCGCGGTTCTGCTGGCTGTTCTCCAGTTTGTCCTCGATGGCGTCCACGCGTTTGTTGATCTGACGCACGTCGATCAGGAAGCGCTGGGCGTTGCGCAGGAACAGTTGCAGCGTCAGGCGGTTCTTCTTGACGGTGCTGACGCGGCGCACCAGGCCGCCCAGCACGTCCTTGACCACGGGGTTTTCCGGCAGGGCGCACACGGTCACGAGGCAGTGATCGGTGTGCAGGATGCCCAGCGGGACGGTGTCGTAGGGGATGTCGCTGTCCTCGGGCAGGCGGTAGCTGGTCTGCATGATGATCAGCAGCTGCCCGTCCTCGCGTTCGAAGCGGGAGCGTTCGTCCGGGTCGAGCGGGTACGACAGGTAGTCGAGGTCCAGTCCGGTCTCGCGGGCGACGCGGGCGAGTTCTTCCGGGCTGGGGTCGGCGGCGTTGATCCAGCAGCCGTCAATATACCCGTCAATGGTGTTCAGTTTGCCGCCGACGCTGCGGTAGTACGTCAGCATGCGCGGCCTTCAGGGTGGAGCATGGGGCGACCTCCGGGGTGGGTGGGGCGTGGTCAGAGGTCGACTGGGCGGTTCGCCGTCCAGGGTGTGGGGGTCTGGGGTCACGTCATCACCTCCTCGGGGGCCTCGCGCCCGTGTGGGGGGCGCAGCGGGAGTCATGCTAGCCCCGCCGGGCACGGCGCTGCAAGGGACGCCGGGCCGCAGGCGGCGCCCGTCTGCATGGAGCGCGCCTCCCTCTCACCGGGCATTCGGGAGGGGGAGGCGCACGCAGGTGGGGTTCAGAGGCCGAAGTGGACGCGGTTCTTCTCGATGAAGCTTTCCTCGCCGCCGGGGACGTCCTCTTCGGGGAAGATGGCGCTGACGGGGCAGGCGGGGACGCACGCGCCGCAGTCGATGCACTCGTCGGGGTGGATCAGGAACTGGTCGCCGCCGTCGTAGATGCATTCCACCGGGCAGACTTCCGTGCAGGCCTGGTCCTTGACGCCGATGCAGGGGCTAACGATCACGTGAGGCATGAGGGACAGTATGCACACCGCGCGCCACGCGCGCAAGGCCGAAACTGGACAGGATTTTTATCGTTCAGCTCGCCAAAACCGAGTATTCCCCTCGGAATTGGCACGCGGTTCAGTTCCCGCGCAGCTGCGCCTCGGCCAGCGTCAGGTCGGCGTCCTTGTCCACGTCGGTGCCGACGGCGGCGTGCGGGGTGATCAGCGCGCGGGCCTTCACGCCCAGCAGCCCGGACACCTTCTCCTCCAGCCGCTGCACGCTCAGGCGGCCCGTGAGGAGGCGCAGCAGCACGTCCCAGCCGATCAGCCCCGCGAGTTTCAGGGGGGCCTTGCGCGCGGCGAGGACCTCGCGCAGGCGCGGCAGGAACTGTCCGATCAATGCCGGGTCCAGCAGGAAGAGGTTCCCGCCGGTGAACGTGCCGTCCTTCAGGCGGGCGTAGGTGCGTTTCACGCCGGGGTACGCGGCCTCGCAGACCTCGCGCCGCACGACGGGGTACACCAGCCCGGCGTCGGGGGCGCTCTCGAGCACGTCCCGGACCTCCTCGGGGCGCAGCATGGGCACGTCGGCGGTGACGACCAGCACCCGCTCGCCGGGGGTGAGGCCCAGACCGCGCAGGGCCTCCACCCCGGCTTCGAGGTTGCTCAGCAGGGTGCCGTGGTCGGTCACGCGGATGTCGATCAGCGGATCGAGGTCGGGCGTGGTGGGCCCCACGTACGCCACACGCCCCACCCGGTCGCTGCCGCGCAGGGCCCGCAGGACGTGCAGGGCCATGGGAGCGCCCGCCACGGGAATCAGCGGTTTGACGTTCACGCCGTGCGCGGCGGCGAAGGGGTCGCCGGGGTCCCCGCCTCCCAGCACGACGGCACTCCAGCGCGGCACTGAACTGTTCATTGCCGCACAGAGTAGCAGACCACCCCGGCCGCCTCCCCGCTCTGCCGGGCCGCCTATCCCGGCAGGTGCAGCGTGACGCGGAACCCCGCGCCGGGGGCACTGCCGATCTCCAGCGTGCCGCCATGCAGCCCCGCGACGTGCCGCGCGAGCGCCAGCCCCAGCCCGTGCCCCCCCGCGCCGGACGCGTCGGCGGTACGGCTGGCGTCAGGTCGGTAGAACGCCTCACCCAGGCGGGCCAGGGTGCCGGCGTCCACGCCGGGGCCGTCGTCCTGCACGGTCACGGTGGCCCCACCGGGCACCGCGCGGACCTGCACCAGCACGGTCGCGCCCGGCGCGTGCCGCACGGCATTCGTGGTGAGGTTCCAGATCGCCTGCCCCAGCAGCACCCGGTCGCCCGGCACCGTGACGGCCCCGGCGCCGTCCAGGTCCACGTCGGCCAGCGGGTCGAGTTCACGGGCGCGGTCCACGGCGTCCGCCGCGAGGTCCCGCAGCGGCACCGGGGCGCGCTGCACCGCCGCCGGGTCCCGCGCCAGCAGCAGCAGGTGGTTGGCCAGGGTGGACAGCCGCGTGATGTCCGTGCCGATCTCCCGCAGGTCCGCGCGGTACCGTTCCGCGTCCCGGTCGCGGGCCAGGGTCCCCTCGACCCGCGCGGTCAGCGCCGCCAGCGGGGAGCGCAGGTCGTGCGCAGCGGCGCGCAGGAACCCCTGCTCGCGGTCGCGGGCGTCGGCGAGGTGCGCGAAGCTGCGCTGCAGCGTCAGGGCCAGCCGCGCCAGTTCATCCCCGTCGCCCGCGCCGGGCAGCGGACGGCGCAGGTCCCCGCCCTGCCCGATCGCGTGGGCCGCGCCCTCCAGCGCCCGGACGGGCCGCAGCAGCCGCCCCGCGACCACCCAGCCGACCAGCAGGGACAGCAGCAGCGCCAGCGGCACCAGCGCGACCAGCGCCCGCAGGAACGCCTCACGCGCCTCGCGCAGCGAACGGGCGTCCACGGCGATCTGCAACGACGCGCCGCGCAGGGGCCGCTCCAGGATCAGGTGCGTGCCCGTCAGGTGCAGCCCCGGCCCCAGGGTCACGGGCACCCCGGACGGGAAGCTGGGCGTGCCGACCGACGCGAGCCCGCCCGCCTGCCGGGCGATCACGCGCAGGTCCACGCCGCGGCGGTCCACGTCGTCCGCGATGCGCTCCAGGTCCGCCTGCGAGACGCTGATCTGCTGGACACCCAGCACCGATCCCAGCAGGTCGTCCGACGGGCGCGGCCGCAGCAGCCCCTCCACGCGGCCCTGCACGGTACCCAGCACGCTCATGACCCGCTGCTCCTGCGCCTGCAGCAGGAACCCGTTCACGGACCAGTACAGGCCCCCCGCGACCAGCAGCACCGCCACGCCGGTCGCCAGGGCCGCCCACAACGCCAGCCGCGCCCGCAAGGTCATACGGACTCCGATTGAATGGGCTGGAAAGACCGCTGGGTCCGAGCGGACGCGACTCGTAGAGCTGCCCCGCAGAGGAGGAGCCGAGCGGGTTCCGGGCGTGGAGTTGACAACCCGGAAGAACACCGGGTTGTCAACGGAACAGACGGAATCCGTATGGGTCGCATTGGCTCTCCCCTGCCCCGCTCAGCGTTCCACGCGGTACCCGCGCCCCCGCTCGGACGTGATGGCTTCCGGGGCCAGCTTGCGCCGAACGTACCGTACGTACACGTCCACGATCCGCGCCTCGCCGTCGAACTCGGGGCCCCACACGCGGTCGATCAGGTCCTCGCGGGTGAACCAGCGTTCCGGTGCCTGCGACAGGACCTCCAGCAGCGCGTACTCGCGGCCCGTGACGGCGACCTCCGCGCCGTCCCAGGTGACGGTGCGGGCCACGGTGTCCAGCGTGCCGCGACCCCCGGCGAACGTCACGCGTGGCGCGCCGGACCCGCGCTCGCGGCGCGACAGGGCCCGCAAGGTCGCGAGGAGTTCCGGCACCGCGAACGGCTTGACCAGATACGCGTCGCCGCCCAAGTCCAGACCCTCGACCCGGTCGCTCAGTTCCCCGCGCGCCGTGAGGAACAGGATCGCGGAGTCCACGCCCTGACCGCGCAGTTCACGGGCGACCTCGAAGCCGTCCAGGCCGGGCAGCATGACATCCAGGATGATCAGCGGGTACTCGCCCAGCGCGCCCTGCTCCAGGCCCTCGGGGCCGTTCTGCGCCCACGTGACGGCGTACCCGGCCTCGCGCAGCGCCTCGGCGGTCGGCTGCGCAATGCGGGCGTCGTCCTCCACGAGCAGCAGTCTCATGAACCTCAGTGTACGCGGGGCGGTTAACGGCAGGTAAAACCGCCCCTGCCGGACGGGCAGGGGCGGAGGCAGGCGTCAGGATCAGCGCAGAGTGAAGGGCAGGGCGTTCAGGCTCAGGGCCTGCGCCGAAGAGACGCTCTGCGCCCACTTCAGGCTGCTGTCCAGGCCGCTGATGGCCGTGACGGTCGAGGCATCTGTGGCGTTCGTACCGGCGGTGAACTTGACGGTCATCCAGTTCCAGCCCTTGATGAAGTTCACGTTCACCTCAGACACGGTCGTCCGGCCGGGGAAGGTACAGGTCTGCTTGCCGCTCAGCTTGACGGCGCGGTCCACGTAGATCAGTTCGGCCATCATCTCGGTCTTGCCGGCAGCGCTCATCAGACCCACACTGACATCCTTCGTGGCGTCCGTGCGGAATCTGGCGCTGGCACTGCGCATGCTCTTGTCACTCGGCGCGATGGTACCCGTGCAGCCGGTGGGCTGAGTGTCATCCGTGAAGCCGCTCAGTTCGCTGTCCTTGGGAGTGGGCAGGCTGGCGAAGCCGAACTTGCCGTCTGCGGCCAGGGTGGTCTCGCCCTCCTTGACGGTCGTCTTGGCGGTGTAGTCGTACAGGTCGAGTATGACCTTGCCAGCGCCGCCGCTCCAGGCGGTGTAGGTGGTGGTGGCGTTGCCGTTGGCGTCGTAGGTCACCTTGGCGTCCATCAGGGTGCCGCCCGCAGTGGTGACGGGTTTGGGGGCGCGGTTGAACAGGCCGCAGGACCCCAGGGCGAGGGGCGCGAGGAGCAGCAGGGGAGCAAGTTTCTTCATACGGCGCTCATGCTAGTGATTCCCGGTCTGGTTCGACGGTCAGATGCGCTTGACAATCAGCTGCCCAGGGTGCGCCAGATCGCCCAGCCCAGCAGGCTCAGCAGGGTCAGGACCGTCAGCGCGGCGGCCGGGATCAGCCACGGCAGGCGGCGCTGCACGCCCAGACTGCGGGTCTGCGCCTGCGCCAGGACGGGGGCGGGCAGGGTGCGCGCGGCGAGGGCCAGCAGGGTGGGGACGATCAGGATGTCGTCCGCGACGCCCAGGATGGGGGTCAGGTCGGTGAGCAGGTCCACGGGCAGCAGGGCGTACGCGAGGGCCAGGGCCGCCATGAGTTTCGCGCCGCCGGGCGTGCGGCGGTCGTTCAGGGCGAACAGCAGGGCCAGCGCGTCGCGCCACACAGCTCGGACTCGGGTGATCACGAGCCCCAGTACGCGCCGCGCGCCCCGGGGGTTCCGTGCTATCCTCTCCCGGTCAGCTGCCCCAGGGCAGCTCCGGAGGATCAGTAGAACCCGGCTCGCTCCGCGCGAGCTCACGTGTACCGCGAGGACACGTTCACCAGACACGGGAACCCGCACGCAACCTGAGAGCTGCCCACCCCCGCCCCGCGCGCAGAGGGCCTGCCGTTGCCTGCCACCCCCGAGTCTGCGCTGATCCGCCGGACCCGGACGGGTTCCCTATGACCTGACGGTGTGTTACAGTACTTGCTTGGTGACCCGCCGAGCGGGTGCAGCAGGCCAAGGCCGCCCAGGGCAGCGTTCCCGGGCGCGCGGCAGGAGGAAACACCATGTTTGCAATCATTCAGACCGGCGGGAAGCAGTACCGCGTGCAGGAAGGCGACGTCATCCGCGTCGAGAGCCTGAAAGGCGAAGCGGGCGACAAGCTCGACCTGACCCCCATCTTCGTGGGCGGCGACAAGACCGTCTTCGGTGACGCCGCAGGCAAGTTCACCGTGAACGCCGAAGTCGTCGAGCACGGCCGTGGCGAGAAGATCTACGTGCGCAAGTACAAGAGCGGCATCCAGTACCGCCGCCGTACGGGCCACCGCCAGGACTACACCGCGATCAAGATCCTGGGCATCAAGGGCTAAGGGAGGATACCGACATGGCACACAAGAAAGGCGTAGGTTCGTCCAAGAACGGACGTGACAGCCAGCCCAAGTACCTGGGCGTGAAGAAGTTCGGCGGCGAGCAGGTCCTGGCCGGGAACATCCTCGTCCGTCAGCGCGGCACCAAGTTCAAGGCCGGCCCGAACGTGGGCATGGGCCGCGACCACACCCTCTTCGCACTGGAGAGCGGCAAGGTCGTGTTCAGCAATCGTGGCAACAAGGGCCGCTTCATCAGCATCGAAGTGCCCACCGCCGCCGCCGCTGACTGATCAGCGCGGCAGGTTTTTTCGCGGGAGCGCCTCAGCCCGGTTGACGGGTCGGGCGCTCCTTTGCTGCTGCCCCCACGAGGGGCGGCGTCGTACAGTGGCACCCAGCAGTGGTGCCGGGCGGGGACGCACACGCGCCTTGCCCCAAGGGAGGTGAGGCCAGTGGCGTTTCGTGACGTCCTGAATATCGAGGTGGCCGCCGGAAACGGCGGGGACGGCAGCATGTCCTTCCACCGCGCGAAGTACATGGAAAAAGGCGGCCCGGACGGCGGGCACGGCGGGCGGGGCGGCAGCATCATCCTGCGCGCCATCGAGGGCGTCGAGTCGCTGGAGCGTCTGGTGGGCCGCCGCAAGTTCAAGGCCCCGAACGGCGCGTACGGCGAGGGTCGCCTGCGTCAGGGTGGCGACGGCGAGGACATCTTCATTGACGTGCCGGTCGGCACGACCGCGTTTGACGAGACGACCGGGAAGGTCATCGCGGACCTCGTGCGGGTCGGGCAGGAGAAGGTCATCGCGCGCGGCGGTTTCGGCGGGCGCGGGAACAGCACCTTCGTGAGCAGCACCCGTCAGGCGCCGCGCTTCGCGGAGCTGGGCACGCCTGGGCAGAAGCGCCGCGTGCGCCTGGAGCTGCGCCTGATCGCGGACGTGGGCCTGGTCGGCTACCCGAACGCCGGGAAGAGCAGCCTGCTCGCGGCGCTGTCCCGCGCGAACCCGGCCATCGCGGACTACCCGTTCACGACCCTGTCGCCCATCCTGGGCGTCGTGGACCGCGTGGACGCGAACGGCAGCCCGCTGGACGAGCGCTTCACGCTGGCGGACATCCCCGGCATCATCGAGGGCGCCAGCGAAGGCAAGGGCCTGGGCCTGGAGTTCCTGCGGCACATCAGCCGCACGCGCCTGCTCGTGTACGTGCTGGACGTGACCCGTGACCCGGTGGGGGAGCTGCGTCAGCTGCAGGCCGAGCTGCGCGCCTACGACCCGACGCTGCTGGATCAGGTCTCCCTGATCGCCCTGAACAAGGTGGAACTGACCGACGAGGACCTCGCGGCGATGGTCGTGGATGAACTCGCGCAGTTCGGCCTGCCGGTCATCCAGGTCAGCGCCAAGGGCGGCGAGGGCCTGCCGGAACTGCGCGAGGCGGTGTTCCAGATGCTGCCCGACCGTGAACTGTGGGCGCAGAACAACGCGCTGGAGATCGAACCGGACACCGTGCGCGAGGAACCGCTGCGCATCGAGTTCCGCATCGACCCGGCCGCGAAGGGCGTGGGCATCATCAACGACGGTCAACCCGAACGGGTCTGGGCGGTGCACGGCGGCGGTTTCGAGGAACGCATCGTGCGCTTCTCGCGCTTCATGGACGAGGCGGCCGAGTACCTGGGCAACCTCTTCAAGCGGCAGGGCCTGTACAACGCCCTGAAACGCGCCGGGGCGCGCGAGGGGGACACGGTCGAGATCGGCACGTTCCGCTTCGAGTACTTCGACGACGAGGAACAGCGCTGACCACCGCGTGAACGAATACGGCCCCGCAGCGAATGCGGGGCCGTTCGTCTTGCTGCCTGCCGGTCGGTCAGCGGGTCTCGCCGTACGCGCCGCTGCACGACGCGCCGCGTTCCGGGGCGGTGGCGCCCTGCTCGTACTTGTCCAGGAAGGCCTTCAGGCGGCTGTCATCGGCCTTCTCGACCTTCAGCTGGGCGCCCCAGGCGCTCGCGGCGACCGGGGTGTCCAGGCCCTCGTAGGGGCTGAGGATGGTGTATGGGCGACCCTCGACGAGTTTTTTCAGGGTGTCCACCTGGGCGGGATCCAGGTCAGGGCGGTACGTGATCCACACGGCGCCGTGTTCCAGGCTGTGCACGGCGTACTCGTTGTACAGGGGCTGCGCGTACACGCCGCAGTTCTGCCACGTGGCATTGTGTGGGCCGCCGGCCGGGGGGTTCTCGGCGTAGATCAGGGAGCCGCTGCGGTGATCTCCGGCGGGGTACGTGAAGGTCTGGACACCCTCGATGGATTTTGAACCACAGGCGGTGAGGGCCAGGACGAGCAGAGGCAGGGCGGGTTTCATGGACCTTCAGAGTAGCGGCTGCACATGAAAACGCCCAGGGTCGTTACTCGCCCGCCTCGGCGTGGGCGCCGCGGGTGGGGGCTTCCTCGAATCCCGGGGGGAGGCCCTGGGCGTACCCGGCGCCGGTCAGGTCCACGGTCGTCCGGTCCGGGACCAGGTCGCCCTTCAGGCCGCGCTGCGCGAGGACCGGCAGGAACGACGCCATGACCTCGGGTTCGCCGTGCACAAGCCACACGTGGGGCGTGCCCGCCGTGCTCAGGAAGGCCAGCAGGTCATCCTGGTCGGCGTGCGCGGAGAAGCCGCCGATGGTGTACACGTGGGCTTTCACGGCGATCTCCTCGCCCATGATGCGCACGTGGTCGGCGCCCGTGACGATCCGCCCGCCCAGGCTGCTGGGCGACTGGTACGACACGCTGATCAGGCTGGTGGTGGGTTTCCACAGGTGATGTTTGAGGTGGTGCTGGATGCGCCCGCCGGTCATCATGCCGTTCCCCGCCAGGATGATCGCCGGGCCGTCGTACTTGTTGATGCGCTGCGATTCCGCGCTGGTCGGCACGACATGCAGCGTGCTGGGCCGGAAGGGATCCTCGCCCGCCTGCAGGGCGTCGCGGACCTCGGGGATCAGTTCGTCGCCGAACTCGAAGTACTCGTGCGTGGCGCGCGCCGCCATCGGGGAATCCAGGAACACCGGGATGCGCGGCACCTCTCCGGCGTCCATCAGGCTCTTGATGGTGTGCAGGATCGTCTGCGTGCGCTCGATGGCGAAACTGGGAATCAGGATCTTCCCGCCCTGCCGCACGGCGCCGCGCAGCGCGTCGCGGAACTCGGCCAGCGTGGCGGGCCAGGCGCGGTGCGTGCGGTTCGCGTACGTGGTTTCCAGCACCACGGCGTCCGCGTGCGGAGGGGGCGTGAAGTCCAGCTGCAGGCCGCTCTCGCGGTTCCCGAGGTCGCCGCTCATGATCAGGCGGCCCTCCGTGCTCTCGATGAGCAGGTACGCGCTGCCCAGGATGTGCCCGGCCCGCTCTGGCGTGACCCGCAGGTCCGCCACGCGGGTGGTTTCCCCGAAGGTCAGGTGGGGGCGCAGCAGGGCCAGCGCGCGGTGCACGTCCTCCTCCTCGTACAGGGGCGGGGGGACCTGCTCGTCGGGCACGCCCTGGCGGCGCGCGTAACGCAGGTCGCGCCGGTAACCGTCCACCTGCAGTCGGGCGCTGTCGAGCAGCACCGTCTCCGCGAGGCCCGCCGTGGGGGCGGTGCAGTAGACCGGGCCGCGGAACCCCAGTTTCGTCAGCAGCGGCAGGCGACCCACGTGATCCAGGTGGGCGTGCGTGAGGATCACGGCGTCGAGTCCGGCCACGTCAAACGGGAAGGGTTCGCGGTTGCGGGCTTCCAGGTCATCGTTCCCCTGGAAGAGGCCACAGTCGATCAGCACCTGCCGACCACCGGTCGTCAGGAGGTGCATGCTGCCGGTGACGGTCAGGGCCGCGCCGAAGCTCTGGAGTTGCATGTCTCGGAGTGTACCCGCTGCCCTGCGGTCGGCCCGTTGACGTCAAGGTCTTCTGAACGGTCGGCGGCTCTTCAGCCAGGTCGCATTCAGGGTTCTGTGGGCCGGACCGGTCATGATGACGGACATGAACGGGCCACCCGCGCCACCGTCGCGCGTGGAACAGGTGCGGCGCAGGGCGTACCTGACGGCCGCCTCCATGTCGGTCGCGGCCCACGTCGTGCTCCTGACCGAGAGCGTGACCAGCCGCGCGTGGGTGAACGTGGGGTCGTTCCTGCTCGGCCTGCTGCTCTCGGTGTGGATTCCCGTTGCCCTCGTCTCCCTGCGCTGGCCGACCGCCCGCCTGAATCTGCCCATCGTGGTGGCGGTGACCCTCTCGACGCTGGGCGAATTCATTGCCCTGCTGCAGGTTCCGGAGGTCCGGACCGGGTCGTACCTGTCGTTCCTGATCATGGTCGCGCTGTGGTTCGGGCTGCTGCCGCTCAGGCTGTCCGTTCCCGCGTCCGTCATGGGGTTCGTGGGGTTCGCGCTGCTGGTCGCGTCCCGCCCGGTTCACGACCTGAACCTGCTGGCGTACCTGGGGTGCACGACCGTCGTGATCGCCATGGCCAGCAGTTTCGGGCAGCAGATCACCACCGTTCAGGAGGAGGCGATGACGTTCCAGCAGGAATCCCTGACCGACCCCCTGACCGGCCTGCCCAACCGCCGGGGCATGCTGGAGTACCTGCACGCCACCCACGCCCGCCTGCTGCGGGGCGAACACCCGGGGTTCACGCTGGTGCTGCTGGACCTGGATCACTTCAAGCTGGTGAACGACACGCGCGGGCACATGGTCGGCGACGCTGTGCTGCGCGCGCTCGGTCCGGCCGTGCGGCAGCTGCTGCGGTCGGACATGATGCTGTGCCGCTGGGGCGGTGAGGAATTCCTTCTGCTGATCACCTGCACCACCGCCCAGCAGGCACAGGCCATCACGGGCCGCCTGAACGGGGTGCCGCTGCGCCTGCCTGACCCGCTGCCCGAGGTGACCTTCAGCGCCGGGGCGGTCCTGGCCCACGAGGCCGACAGCGTGGCGGGCCTGCTGGACCTCGCGGACCGGCGCCTGTACGCCGCGAAGCGGGCCGGGCGGCGGCAGCTGCGCTGGGACACCCAGGGCGGGTCTTCCCTGGTGAACTGACCGGTTTCTTCACCATGCCTTGATGTCTGGCCGGACCGTCGGGAGCGGGTGTAGGTTCAGGACATGACCCAGGTGACCTCAGCCCAAGCTCCCGCCGGTTTTCAGCGCGTCCTGGTCGGCGTGGATTTCTCCAGTTCCTCTCAGGCGGCCCTGGCCCTGGCCCGCGCCCGCTTTCCCGGCGCGACCCTGCGGCTGGTGCACGTCACGGACGCCCGCGTAACGGCCGCGCCGGACCTGATGGGCGGCGTGACCCCTGCCCTGCCCGACCCGACGCTGCTGCACACCCTGGAACACGCGGACGCGCAGCGCCTGAGCCGCGACCTGATGGTCGGCGAGGAGCACGAACTGATGGTCGGCGATCCGGTCACGGGCCTGCTGGACGCCGCGCGCGCGTGGGGCGCGGACCTGATCGTGGTGGGCACGCACGCGCAGGGCGCCATCGAGCATTTCTTCGTGGGCAGCACCGCCGAGAAGATCGTGGCGCGCAGTCCCATCCCGGTCCTGACGGTGCGGGGAGGGTCGCGGTGAAGGTCGGGGTGGTCGGCGCCGGGCTGGTCGGCGCGACCGCCGCGTACGCCCTGACGCTGCGCGGCTCGTGCAGCGACCTGCTCCTGACGGACCTGGACGGGGACCGCGCCCGCGCGGAGGCGCAGGACATCGCGCACGCCTCGCCCGTCAGTCACGGTGCGCGCGTCCGCAGCGGCCCGCTGGAGGACCTGCACGGCAGCGGCGTCGTCATCGTCGCCGCAGGCGCCAACCAGAAACCCGGCGAGACGCGCCTGGACCTGCTGCAGAAGAACGCCGCGATCTTCCGCGACCTGATCCCCCGCGTCGCCTCCGCCGCGCCCGGCGCCGCCCTGCTGATCGCCACGAACCCCATGGACCTCCTGACGGACCTGAGCGTCACCCTGGCCCCGGACCACGCCGTGATCGGGTCCGGCACCGTGCTGGACTCCGCGCGCCTGCGGCACCTGATCGCCGAGCGGGCCGGGGTAGACGCCACGCACGTCCACGGGTACGTGCTGGGCGAGCACGGGGACAGCGAGGTCATCGCCTGGAGTACCGTCACCGTCGCCGGGCTGCCCGCCTGGGCGTTCATGGACGCCCGTGACCTCCCGTGGACGCCGGAGATCCGCGCGCAGATCGAACGGGACACCCGTGAGGCCGCCGCGCAGATCATCGGCGGGAAACGCGCCACGTACTACGGGATCGGCGCGGCCCTGGCCCGCATCACCGAGCGCATCCTGGGCGACCGCCGCGCCGTGCTGACCGTCAGCGCGCCCACGCCCGCGTTCGGCGTGAGCCTCAGCGTGCCGCGCGTCCTGGGCCGCGCCGGGGTGCTGGACACCGTGCTGCCCACCCTGACCCCTGATGAGCAGGACGCCCTGCACCGCAGCGCCGAGGTGCTCCTGAAGGCCCGCCGGGTCATCGGGGACTAACCTCTGGGCGGTGTTCAGAGGCGTTGCGGCAACCCCTCAACGTCTCTGAAACGAGCAGAGCGAGCAACCGCTGTCAGGGTCGCCTGGGGGGGGTCGGCGCGGCGGGTGTGGCATCGCCACTGCCCTCCTGCCCGTCGACGAACTCGCCGGTGATGGTGCCCCCCTCGGTCTTCTCGGCGTACACCTCGTTCCGGTCGAGGTCGTACACGATCACCCCGGCGCGCAGGGTATCGCCCCCCTGGACGCTCTCGGCGGGCTGCTCGGTCGTGCCGTACAGCCGCGCGACGTTGCGGGTGTCGTCGTACTCGACCCGCGCGGCTCGGCTGGTGCGGCCCCCACTGGATTTCAGTTCGACGTTCCCGACCAGGGTGGTCTTCTCGTCGTCCACGCTGACTTCAATGCGGTCGCTCTTGCCGGTCAGGGGGTCTTTGTCGCTGCTGCGGGTGAAGGTCACGGGTCCGTCGATGCGGGCGATGCCGTCGGCACTGTCGTACACGAGTTTCTGCCCCTTGAGTTCCGTGCGTCCCTGCGTGACGATCACGGTGTCCGGCGCGGGTTTCGGGGTGGCTTCGACGGCGCAGCGACTCAGGCGGTCCGTCTTGCCCTCCGGGGCTTCTTCCAGGAACCGGGCGGTCCCGGCGCTGGCCTCCACGCGCCCGTCGCTGCCCTCCTGACCGGCCTTCGGGGGCAGCTGGGTGACGACGGCCAGCGGCACGCGGATCACGTTCTTGTCGATGGTGATCTGCACGCCGCCCGCGCCGGTCTCACTGAACACGGCGATGTTCGGGGCGTCCTCCGGCTCGCCGTCCTGCGGACTGCAGATGGTGAACACGCCGGTCGTATCGCTGGTGCCGGACTTCACGATGACGATCGGCCGGTCCTTGCCGTCCTTCTCGCTGCGCCGCACCAGGGTCAGACTGGACTGCTCCGCTCCGGCCTCCGGCGCGTCCTGCGGCGTGTCGGCGGAGTTCGCATCGGTGGGGGCCGCGTCCGTCGTGGCCGGTTCCGTGGGCACCGGATTGGGGCTGATCGTGCCGCCAGGCCGGGTGCCGTCCTGTTGGGCCAGGGCGACCATCACGACGCTCCCGCCGGAGAGCAACGCGGTCAGGAGCGCGGCAGTCAGGCGGGAGCGTGTCATACGGTGAGTTTACTTCTCGCCGGTGAGCTTGAACTGATCGGTGGGGATCTTGTACGCGGCGTTCAGGGCGCGCACGCGGGCCAGGTCGGTGCGCTGCTCCAGGTAGCCGCTGGCGGGGGCCTTGACGGTCACCTTGCTCTTGCTGTCCACGCTGACGGCGTTCCCGACGACGTACGCGACGTTCTTCTTGTCGTCGTAGTACACGGCGTCCCCGGTGGTGGTGGTGGTGCCCTGCACGAGTTTCACGCCGCCGCGCACGTACAGTGTCTTGGTCTTGGTCAGCGCGCGGACTTCCTGCCCGGTGATGATCAGTTCCTTCTGGTTGGCCTTCGCGGCGCGGGTGAGGCTGGGCGTGCCGGTCAGGAGGGCCAGTTCGCGCTGCTCGTCGAACACGAGCTTGTCGGCCTTGCCGTTCTGCACGCCGTTGGACAGGGTCACGCCGCCCGTGCTGGTGGAGCGGTCGTTGTCCACGTCGAGACTCATCTGCGCGGCCTTGATGGTCACGGTATCCCCGTCGTTCTTGTCTGGGGTGAAGGTGGCGCTGGCGTTGCCGTTCAGGACGCCCTGCCCGGTCGCCTCGCTGTACGCCAGCCCGTTCCCGGTGGCGGTCAGGCGGCCACGGGTGACCTTGACGTTCCCGGTGAAGTCCGCGGTGCGCTTGCCTTTCGCCTCGATCAGCGCGGTGCCCTTGGGGGCGGCCAGGACGGCCTGGGAGGCCTCGATGTTCAGGGTGCTGACCTTGGCCTTGACGGGACTGCCGATGAAGGTGAGGGGTCCGTTGCGGACGTCGCCACGGGGGCCGCCCTCGATGGTGATCAGGCGTTTGGCGGCGTCCGTCTGGGCGAGGACAGGAGTGGTCAGGGCGAGGAGGGCCAGCAGTGAGGTCGTTTTTTTCATGGGGGTCTCCTTGATGGAATCAGGTGAGGGGGACGCGCTTGCCGTCGCGGCAGGTTTCAGTGGCGTCCAGTTCAGCGGTGTACTTCGAGTTGGCCGGATCCGAGTCCTCGATGACGAAACCGAAGGTCATTTTCAGTTTCCCGATCGTGCCGTTCGTGTTCGGTGAGCTGATACGTGCGGTGGGGGCGCTGAAGCCCTGGCCCTGTTCGATCTTCACGGGGTCCTGTTCGGTGCCCTTCAGGTCGATGTCGGCACACTGCTGCACCAGGGTGATGCGGGCCTGACGGGTGGTCATGGTGTCCTGATCGTCGATGGTCAGGTCCGGGGTGGTCAGGGTGGCGTCCAGCGTCTCGCGGCCGGTCAGCTTGTCGCCCACGCGTTCTTTCACGAGGCGTTGCCCGCCCGTGATGCCGGTCAGGGTGGTCAGGCCGTTCAGGGGGTCGTTGCGGACCTCGGCGGCCCTGAAACTCCAGGTGGCGTCGGCGTCGCCGGACGGGTACAGGCGCAGTTGCACGCCGCTGAGCCGCGCGCCGGACTGACTGGCGTCGAGGCCCGGGGTGGGCAGCAGCGCGAAGATCAGGGCGAAGACCATGATCCCCGTCAGGGCGTAGAGTCCGACTTTCTGCACGGGTCGCACTCTAGCGCGCGGGTCTCATGAGAGTGATGGGGCGCGGGTGGGAGGCCCTGGGGGCGCGGCGCTAGGCTGGGCGGCATGATCGATTCGCACACCCACCTCGACTACATCGACGATCCGGCGGGCGCGCGCGGCGAGCTGGGCCTGAGTGCCATGGTCTGCATCGGCGCCAGCCCGGAGCATGCGCGGAACGCGGTGGCGCTGGCCGAGCAGTTCGGGGACGTGTTCGCAACGGTGGGCCTTCACCCGACGGACACGGACGAGGACAGCCCGGAGGCCCGCGCGCAGATCGAGGCCTTGACCGGGCACCCGCGCGTGGTCGGGATCGGTGAGAGCGGCCTGGATGATTACTGGGACGACACGAAGCGCGCCGCGCAGGTGTCGGCGTTCGAGTGGCAGCTGGACCTCGCGCGGCGCAGCAGGAAGGTGCTGGTCATTCACACGCGGGACAAGGCCGGGCAGGACGGCGCGCACCGGGGCGTGATGGACGTGCTGCGCGCCTGGCCGGACGTGCCGGTGATCCTGCACTGCTTCAGCGGGCACGCTGAGTTGCTGCGGTTCGGCCTGGAGCGGGGTGAGCACACGTACTTCGGCTTCGCGGGGAACACGACGTATAAGAACGCGCAGGAGATCCAGGCGGCGGCCCGCGACCTGCCCCTGGCGCGGATGCTGCTGGAGACGGACGCGCCGTTCCTGGCGCCCGTCCCGAAGCGCGGCAAGCCCAACCGGCCCGGTTACGTGCGCCACACACTGGAGTTCATCGCGGCCCTGCGCGGCGTGAGCCCGGAGGAACTGGAGGCCGCGACGGACGCGAACACCCGCCGCGCGTACGGGCTTCCTACAGCCTGACCGAACAGCGCGATACCTCGACTTGAGATGCATCCAAACCAGAGGTATCGTGCAGACATGAACGCCCGCGAGCAACTCCGCCTGCTCATCCTGGCCGTCCTCGACCGCCAGCCCGAACACGGCTACGCCATCGCCCAGGCCATCAACACCCGCAGCGAAGGTCTGCTGCGCGCCCGCGAAGGCACCCTCTACCCCGCCCTGCACGCCCTCGAAGCCGAGGGGCTCATCGAGAGCCACGAACACGAGGTCGCGGGCCGCACCCGCCGCGAATACTGCCTGACCGACAGGGGCCGCGCCGCGCTGGCCCGCACCCGCCGCGACTGGCAGGCCCAGGTCAGCGCCGTACAGGCGGTGCTGGGCGGCAACGCATGACCGGCGAACTCCGTAGCCTGCTCAGCCCGCGCCTCCAGCCTCCCCGGACCGTGACAAAGTGGCTGGACATCGCCACCGACGGCCTGACCCTCGAAGCGGCCCGCCGCGTCCGCCACGACTACCTGAATCACTTTCAGGACACCCTCGCCGACCAGCCCCACCTCACCGCCACGGACATCCTGCGCCGCTGGGGTTCCGCGCACACCGCCAACCGCGAACTGCGGCGCACCCACCTGACCATCCGGGACGCCCACCGCCTGCCCCCCCGACACCTCAGCCTGGGCGGCAGCCTGTGGTCCGCGTCCGCGCCGGTGGCTGGCCTGACGATCGCCGCACTGCCGGACCTGCGGCGCGGCGAAGCCGTCACCCCCTTGCTGCTGTACGTGGGTGCCCTGACCACACTGGCCCTGCTGCGCTGGTGGATCCTCTCCCGGCCGCTGACTCCCACCCGCCGCGCCACCGCGTACTGGCTGACCTCCCCCTTCAGCGGCGCCCTCCTGGCCGGTCTGATGGCCGCGCTGTGGTTCCTGCATACCGGCACCCTGACCCCCGACCCACTGCTCACCTGGACCCGCGAACCCGCCTCCTGGGCCGTCCTGAGTGTCGTGACCCTCCACCTCTGGCGACTTCCACTCGCCGTGAACGCCAGCCGCAAACTCGGCGCGGAGACCGCATGAACGCCACGCTCTGGCTCACGCGGGCGACGCAGGACCTCCCCACAGGCGTCACCGCCCGCGTGCGACAAGACACGCTGAACCACCTGCACGACGCGGGCCGGCCAGAACACACCGACGTGACGACCGTGCTGGGCGACCCGGAAGCGGTCAACGCCGACCTGAAACGCCTGTACCTCACGGTCCGCGAATCCCACCGACTGAGCACGCTCCCATCCCCCTGGCCGGGCTGGCTGCGGGTCGGCGCGCTGCTGGCTGTGGCGGCGTTCCTGCTGCTCGAACCCCACTCACCGCTAGCCGGACAGGGAGTCTGGAGCGTGCTGTTCGGCGCCAGCGTCCTGCTGCTCGTGCTGGCCACCGCGCGCCTGCACCCGGTGCGGCGCGACCGCTGGCGCGACCTGACCCTGAGCCTGATCGTCGCCGTGCCACTCATGCTGGGTCATGACCTGCTGGCTGGCGTCCCCACCCTGCCCCTCACCTCGACCCTGGCTCTGCTGATCTCCCTGCGCCTGAGCACCCAGATGCACCTGGACGCCCGGATACGCCGCACCCTACCGATGGAGACCGCATGACCCTGAACGACTGGCTGGACGTCGCCCTGCGCGACCTCGCCCCCGCCGCGCGGGACCGCATGACCGCCGAGTACCACGCGCACGTGCAGGACGCCATGCACAGCGGGCTGACCGAACCCGAAGCCGTCGCCACGCTGGGCGACCCCGAGCAGGTCAACCGCGCGCTGCGGCGCACCCAGTTGACCGTGCAGGACGAACGGTGGTTGCGTCACCTGACCTCGCCGGGAACGCGAACACGGCGCGAATCACGACTGGTTCTCTGGGTACTGCCGCTCGCCCTGCCCGTCTGGGCGTACTTGCTGCACCTGATCTTCGCGTTGGATACGCACTGGGCTTGGCTGACGGCAACAGGGATCGTTGGGACAGTCACGCTGACCCTGATCGCCGACCTGCACACGGGCGACACCCTGCACGCAGCTGTCCGCTCGACCTGGCGTGGCATGACCCTGTTCGCGGGGCTACTGCTCGTGTTGCTGGTCGCCCCGTGGCCCACACCCCTGTCACCTCGCGTGCAGTTGTTCCTGCTGGGCGGGCTGGCACTGCTCGCTCTGGCTTCCTGGCGACTGTCCAGACTGCCGCACAAACTCAAGGGTGGACAGGTATGACCCTGAACGACTGGCTGGACGTCGCGCTGCGCGACCTCGCCCCCGCCGCGTGGGACCGCATGACCGCCGAGTACCACGCTCACGTACAGGACGCCATGCACAGCGGACTGACCGAACCCGAAGCCGTCGCCACCCTGGGCGACCCCGCGCAGGTCAACCGCGCGCTGCGACGCACGTACGCTACGGACGAGGAGCTGAGCAACAGTCAGGGAGCCTGGATGTGGATGTTCTCACTGCTGGTCGTGACCAGCTACGCAGCCGTCACGCTGTGGCTGGTGCGACCCGAAGCGGCTACTGGTCCTCTCGTCGCCCTTCTGCTGGCACCCCTGATCTGGCTGCTGGTGCGACGCGAACCTCAACCCGTCCGGAACTTCCTGCTGGCAACGGCTGGGCACTGGATAGTCAACTTCAGCCTGTGGATGAACTGGATGCTGCAGCTGTGGCGGGGCGACGCTCCTCCGTCCCAGGGACTTCTGTGGTTCTTCCCGGTCCTGTGGCTCGTCTGGATGCTGGATGCTGGGCGCAGGATTCAGCGAATTCAACGCACCCTGAAGCTGGGTGATCGGGCATGACGGTGGACGCATTGAACCCGGATCTGGCCGCCTACCTGGATGAGGTGACGGCGCCGTTCCCGGAGGATTCGGCGGCGCGCATCCGGGCGGACCTGACCGGGCACGTGCTGGACGCGGCGGCGCCGGGCGGGGTGGGGATGCAGGAGGCGCTGGCGGCCCTGGGTCCGGCGGCCGAGGTTCGGGCGGCGCTGGATGGGCAGTTCTTCACGCGGGCGGACGTGGCGTGGCTGGAGCGGGACGGGCAGATGCGCCGCCTGCTGACGGATGGCGTGAAGGCTTCCGGGCCGCTGTGGCGGACAGCCCTGGGGATGATATGCGGCGTGGGCCTGTTGACGTGGCTGATCTGCGGCTGGCCGGGAATCCCCGCGCTGATCGGGTCACGGAGCTTCACGTGGGCTGTGCCTGCGCTACTGCTGCTGGAACTGGTGCTGTTGGAGTCCGTGCGGCGGTTGATCCTGCGGCAGCCCGCACGGTCCGCAGCGGTGTTGCACCGCATGTATGGCACGCTGTTGGCTCCGTTGGGAATCGCTGTGAACCTGCTGGTGTTCGTGCCGGCCGTGGTGGCTGAACCGGGGTTGCTGGCGGCGGCGCTGGGTGGGGCGCTGCTGTGGGCGTACCAGACGCGTCCGCGTGAGGCGCTGGCGCTGGCCGGGAAGGCGTGGCGGGGCGCGCGGTGAGGACGGCATAGTGGGGGCATGACGACGCTGGACGCTGCTTTTCCCCCCGCTGCCCTGACTGTGCTGGACGTGATCCGTGCGCGCCGCACCGTGGATATCGGTCTGCTGAAACCCGACGCGGTACCGCGTGCGGTGGTGGAAGCCATTCTGGAGGCGGGAATCTGGGCGCCGAATCACGGGCGCACCGAGCCGTGGCGCTTCACGGTGTTCACGGGTGCGGGCCGCGCGCGGCTGGCCGAGGTGTTCGCGCAGGCGTACGCGGCGGGCACCGCGCCGGACCGGGACAGCGAGTCGGCGCTGGAGGCGCAGCGGGCGCGGGCATGGCGGGCGCCGCTGTGGATCAGCCTGGAACTGCACATGCCCGAGAAGCCGAAGATGCCCGAGTGGGAGGAGCAGGCGGCCCTGGCGTGCGCGGCGCAGAACATGTGGCTGGCGGCGACGGCGTTCGGGCTGGTCGGGAAGTGGGTCAGTGGCCCGGTGATGGTCAGTCCGGTGGCGGCGCAGGCGCTGGGCGCGCCGAAGCTGCTGGGCCTGCTGGTGCTGGGCTACCCGGCGGCCGAGCGGCATGCGGCGACCCGCGCGCCGCTGGCGGACAAGGTCACCTGGGTGGAGTGACGGGCGGCGTCCGGGTTACAGGTTGTCCCTGAAGAACTGCACGCTGCGGTTCAGCGCCATGCGGAGGTTCCCGGAGAGGTTGTGGTTGTCGCCGTCGTAGCGGTACGCCTCGACGCCCTGCCCGGCGTTTCTCAGGTCGTCCGCGAGGTTCTTCTGGAAGGAGTACGGCACGTCCTTGTCGTTCGTGCCGTGGTGCAGCTGGATGGGCCGCCCGTTCAGTTCCCGCAGGTACGCGTTGGGGCTCAGGAGGCGCAGGTAGCGGCGGTTGACGGCGTCCAGCGTGCGCGGCTCGCCGGGGGGTGGGTTCCAGTCGGTCGCCAGGACGTCGTAACTGGCGATCACGCCCGCCCACAGGGACGCGGCTTTCAGGCTGGGGTCCACGATCATGGCTTTCAGACTCAGATGCCCGCCCATGCTGTGACCCCACAGGCCCAGCCGGGCGGGGTTCACGCGCGGGTCGCGCCTGAGGCTGGCGGCGGCGTTCAGGACGTCCACGGTGTAGCCGGGGTCGTCGTACCCGCCGCGCGCCTGTCCCTCACTGCTGCCGTGCCCACGGTAGTCGCTTTTCAGCGTAACGAAGCCCGCGCGGGCGAACGCGTCCTGGTAGGCCACGTACCGTTCGGTGGTGCGGTACTCGTCGGGAGGGATGTACCCGTGGTTGAACACGATGGCGGGCCAGCCTCTCTGCGGAGGCGTGCCACGTGGGACGGTCAGCAGCGCGTTGATGCGCAGCCCCTCGGACTGGTAACTCACGACCTGCCGGGTGTAGGTGCTGCCCGGCGCCAGGGTCTGCCGGACCGTCAGGGTGCTGCCCGGGTACTCACGAGCTTTCAGGGACTGGATGCTGACCGGGTTGCGGGCCACGGCGGCCTTCAGGGCCGTGTCGCTCAGGTCCTGAAAGGGGCCGCCCGTGTCAGGGGTGGAAGTCGGCGGTTCGTTGGGTGTGGTGTCGGCCGTGGTCCAGGGTAGGCGGAATGGAAGGGCGTCAGATTGCGTCACAGCGACGTACCCGGCGCCAGCCAGCAGGCCCAGCAGGGTGAGATTCAGCAGGGCCCGCACTACAGGCGGTCCTTGAAGAACTGCACGCTGCGGTTCAATGCGGTGCGCAGGTTGCCGGAGAGGTTGTGGTTGTCACCAGGGTACACGTAGTTCCCGCCGAGTTTGCCCAGGGGACGCAGCTGCCCGGCCAGCGCCGTGTGGAACGCGACAGGTACGTCCTCGTCGCGGGTCCCGATGTGCAGTTGAACAGGGCCGCCCAGGTCCCGCAGATAGGTGTTCGCACTGAGGGTGTTCCAGAAGGCCGGGTTGGCGCGGGGCGTGCCGTACCGGGCAACGGCCTGTTTGCGCAGGTTCAGCACTCTCTGCGGGATGCTGGACGGCACGGGGGCCCGGCGCGTCCAGCTGTTCATCAGCTGGTCGTAGTCGCCCACAACGCCCGCCCAGATCACGCCGGCCTTCACGGTCGGGTCGATGACCATGGCGCGCAGGCTCAGGAAGCCGCCCATGGAGTGCCCCCACATGCCGATCCGGGCCCGGTTCACGCGCGGGTCACGTTTCAGGCTGCTCAGGGCATTCAGGACGTCCGTGGTGTACCCGGGAGCGTAGTACCCGCCCAGTGCCTCGCCCTGTGAGCTGCCGTGCCCCCGGTAGTCGCTCTTCAGCGTGACGAAACCCGCCCGCGCGAAGGCGTCCTGGTAGGCCACATACCGTTCGGTGGTGCGGTAGACGTTGGGAGGAACGTACCCGTGGTTGAACACGATGGCGGGCCATCCACCCTTCGGGGGTGTGCCGCGCGGGACGGTCAGCAGCGCGCCAATGCGCAGCCCCTCGGACTGATAGCTGACCACCTGCCGGGTGTAATTGCTACCTGGCGCCAGGGTCTGCCGGACGGTCAGGGCGCTCCCGGGATACCCACCCTTCTGAAAGGCTGCTCTGGCGGTGGGAATGCTCATCTTCCGGGCGTCCACTGCATCCAGGGCCGCCTGCGACTGAGCAGTGGCGGCCGAGACCAGCGTGCCGGTCAGCAAAAAGAGAACACAACGTGAACGCATGTCTGCACCGTACGGCGACCGCACGGCCAGAACTGCAGGACAGCTGACGCTGGCGCCTTGACAATTTCTCATCGGAAGTTTCACAGGTCACTCAGAGACCGGAATGACGCCTCATAGGGACATTTACCTTCTGCCCTCCCCGATTCGACGTCGGTTCGCGAACTGTCTCTAGCGCCTTCCAGGCACCGACTGCCGTCATGTGGAATCTGAGATTGTGCTGAACGAACCTTGCCCCCAAGCGGGGGGGCGCGTATTATCTGGCGCATAGCCTCACAACACCTGATGTCAAATCAGGCACCCACACAACAGTTTCACGTGCCCTGTCCACTCTGGGTCACCGTGCATCCTGTGGTCTGGGTCTTTAAGGAGATCACATGAAGCGATCCACTCCGTTCGCCCTGCTGGCCCTCACAGGTTCGCTGCTCAGCGCCTGCGCACCTCAACCCGTGCCCGACGGGGTCAAACCCACCATCAGCCTGACCGCAGCGCCCACCACGGTCACCAGCGCAGGCACCGTAACTCTCTCCGCCACCGCCACGGATAACGTCGGCGTGACCAAAGTCGACTTCTACCAGGGCACCACCCTGATCGGCTCGGACACCACCGAGCCTTACAGCATCGCCAGTGCCAACATCACTTCGGCGCAGAACGGCACGCTGACCTACCGCGCCGTGGCCAGCGACGCCGCCGGCAATACGGCAGAAGCGACCACCAACGTGACCGTCAACATTGACGTCACTGCCCCCACCGTAAGTGTCACCGCAGATCCCGCCACGCTCACCGCTGCCGGCACCGTGACCTTCACGGCGACCGCCACCAGCGTCTCCGGCGTGACGAAAGTCGACTTCTACGACAACGGCACGCTGATCAGCACGGACACCACCGCGCCCTACAGTGCCAGCAAGGCCTACACGGCAGCGGACAACGGCACGCGCACCATCACCGCGACCGCCACCAACAGTGCCGGGAAGGCCACCACCGCCACCACGACGCTGAAAGTCGGCATCGACGCCGCTGCGCCCACCGTCACCCTGAGCGCCACCCCCAACCCCGTGACGGCAGCCGGAGACGTCAAGCTCACGGCGTCCGCCCAGGACGACGTTGGCGTGACCAAAGTCGAGTTCTACAACGGCAGCACCAAGATCTCCGAGGACATGACGGCTCCGTACGAAGCGGTCGTGAGCGTCAATGCCCTGATGAACGGTCAGCGCACCTACACGGCGGTCGCCTATGACGCCGCCGGCCGCAAGACCAGCGCCGATACGGTCGTCACGGTCAACATCACCTCGGCCGCCGCGCCGCTGAAAGTGACGGTCGTCGATCAGAACATCGGCGCGCCCGTCACCGGCAGTACCGTCAGCGTCTACCAGAACGGTCAGTTGCTCGGCAACATTACCACCGACGCCAGCGGCCAGCTGAACCTCAGCGGCCTGCCGGCCGGCAGCTACGACCTCAAGGCCCGCAAGGCTGGCATGGCCGGCTCCGACCTGTACGGTGTCATGGTCGGCACCCAGACCCCCAGCGTTCAGATGGTGCAGCGCCCCGCGTTCGACACCAGCGCCACTACCAACCCCGCCACGTTGGTCGTCACCCGCGCCGACGGCAGCCCCCTGGCCGGCGCGACCTTCACCGGTCAGCTGGACTTCCGCATCAAGACGGCCGCCGATTCTGACCACGTTGGGCCGATCCGCATCGTGTACGCCCAGCTGGGCCGCACCCCGGGCAGCGGCGGCATCACCGCCAGCCCCACCGCCGCCAACTGGAACTACTCGCCCAAGCAGGACGCCCTGGGCGTTGTGGACAGCGGGCCTGTCACCACCACCGGCAACTTCACCGCCGGATTCGGCAGCGCTGCCGGCGAGCAGGTGTACCTCGAGATCATGGCGGTGGACTACAACTACAACTACGTCCGGCACGTCATCCCGGTCAAACTGATCAACGCCGACGCCGCCGCTCAGAACACCGTCGTCGCCCCCACGGCCGCCGCCGCCACCGCTTTCACCCTGAAACAGGAAGGATCCTGGACGACCCCCTACGGCGCCGGAAACGACACCGACGCCGCGCCCAACGGCTCGGGCGTGTTCGTGGAAGTCCGCTGGTGCTACACCAACACCACCGCCACCGCCAAACCCTTCGCGTTCGACGTTGAGCGCAGCAGCGATGGCGCCACCTTCAGCAAGATCGGCACGGTCGGCGGCGGCGCCAGCACCAGCTGCTCGGCCACCAACCAGGCCAGCCGCCCCTTCGCGTACCGTGATACCAGCGCCGAACTGGCCGCCGGCAAGACCTTCACGTACCGCGTGGTGGCCCGCGGCACAAACACCGCCGCCAGCAACACCACCCAGACCACGCCCCTGGCGCAGTTCACGCCCACCTTCATCGCCCCAGCCGATGAAAGCACCGGCGTCTCGGTCAACCCCACCTTCGTGCTGGGCCAGAACCAGACCGCGATCGGTGCGGACGGCGCGGCGTACAACATCCGCGTACGTGACCTGATGACCCTCAGCGGCTACAACCTGCCCGGCAGCGCCTCGAACGCCCTACTGCGCGTCGAAGAAGGCACCGGCGCCACCGGCAACGGCATCCCCGTCGGCCAGTCCCTGGTGTTCACCAGCACTGGCTCCGTATTCGGCAAGCCCACCACGGCCGCCAGCGTCCTGACCGACACCAGCGGCACCTACGTGGCCGCCAAACCCAACCTGATGCCCGTCAACACGACCGCACACACCTTCAGCATGCCCTGGAACGTGCTGGTCGCCACGCCCCTGCAGCCCCTGCGTCCCTACAAGTGGGAACTGTACTCGGGCCTGGCCTACAAGTACGCGCCCAGCGAAGGCAACCGCATCTCGGCCTACTCCGTCTTCACCTGGCCCGCCTCCACCGACGCGCCCGTTCTGCAGACCCGCCCCGTGAACATCAACTGGGACTTCATCACCGGTCAGTAAGTCCCGCCGCGCCCACCCCGCGGCGCGGCCCCTCCCCCACCCCATCTCAGTTCATCCCCGAGGACTCCTATGCCCAGACACCTCCGCATGACCGGCCTGCTTGCCATCAGCGCCATGCTGGCCGCCTGCTCCACCACACCGTCCCCCACCGCCCAGACCCCCGTTCTGGACGCCAACCCCGCCACGTTGACCAGCGCCGGCACCCGCTACGTTGCCAACGAAGTCGTCGTCGGTTACGAGAACGACAGTGCCCTGCAGGCAGCCGCCAAGGCCCTGAACGGTGAAGTCGTGCGCCGCATTCCCGAAATCCGCACCGCGCTGATCCGCGTGTCCGGCGACGCGATGAAAGCCACCAGCCTCGCCAAGGTCAGTGGCATCCGCTACGCGACCGTGAACACCGTCATGACCCCCGAACGCAGCCCCGTCGTGACGCCCGCCACCCTGGGCGCGCAGGCAGCTGCCGCAGATCAGATCTTCGACGAACTGCCCCAGTACGCCCTGGACCCCCGCCACATGAACGCCAAGGTGGCCTGGGACAAAGGCCTGACCGGGAAGGGCGTCACGGTCGCGCTGATCGACGACCCGGCCGACGTGACCCACCCAGATCTGGCACCCAACTGGGCCGGCAAGGCCTTCGATCCCCGCCAGGAGAAGACCTACACCGACGGTAAGGCCTGGAGTGACTACTTCAAGAAACCCGAGAACTCGCACGGAACCTTCGTGTCCTCCAGCATGATTGCCGCGAAGAACGGCAAGGGCATCGTGGGCCTCGCCTACGAAGCGAAATTCATGCCGGTCGTGATGTTCAACCCCGGTGGATACTCCAGCTTCGAGATTGCGCTGGGCGCCATCTGGGCCACCAACAACGGCGCGCGCGTCATCAACAACTCCTGGGGCGGCGGCGTCAGCTTCGGTCCGGTCAAGGACGCTTTCGACTACGCCATGTCACGCGGCACCACCATCGTGGCCAGCATGGGCAACAGCTACCACGACGAATTCCAGTACCCAGCCGCGCTGCCCGGCGTGATCGCCTCCGGTGCACTGGACGCCAGCAACCGCAAGGTGACCTTCTCCACCAGCGGCCGCCACATCTCCAGCGCCGCCCCCGGCCAGGACACCATGCTCGCCAATCCCACCTGGCTGGGCGGCGGGTACGCCCTGATCTCCGGCACGAGCTTCTCCAGCCCCTACACCGCCGCTCTGGCCGCCCTGGTCCTTCAGAAGTGCTCGACCGCCACGCCCTACCAGGTGCGCCGCGTCATGGAAATGAGCGCCGACGGCAGCATCGGCACCAACCCCAACGGCTTCGACCGCGAGACCGGCTACGGCCGCCTGGACGCCGGCAAGATGGCCGAGATGCTCACCGACTGCGCCAAGCTGCCTGAGAAGGGCGCCAACGTGCATGTGAATATCTCCTATGCCAACGGCCAGGGCACGCAGAAGGGCATCCTGGGTGACGTCATCCTGCGCGGCCAGGGCATGCGCGCCGGTGCCAGCGATGACGCCACCCCGCTGTACCTGAGCCCCACCGACGACAACGGCGACGTCCGCTTCAGCGAGATCAAACCCGGCACCTACGACATGTACGTCGCCGGACCCGACGTGAGCGTCACCGGCGGCTCGAACGACACGCGCGGCACCTTCGTCGGTACCGTCACCGCCACCAGCGGCAGCACGTACTACACCCCAGACCAGACGCGCATCATCCTGCCCGCCACGTTCGTGGATCTGAACCCCACCGATCCCTACGAACCCAACGACTCGGAAGCCCAGGCCGCCACGATCACCTACGGGCAGACCACCCAGCAGGCGTACATCTACGGCCAGCCTCAGGACTTCGACTACTTCAAGTTCACCGGCGCCACCGGCGATCAGATCAAGGCCGAAATGCTGGCTGCTGGCCAGATCGGCGGCAAGCTTGACGCCTTCCTGTTCCTCCTCGACTCCACCGGCAAGGTCCTCGCCTCGAACGATGACCGCGGCAATCCACGCATCGACAGCGACTCTGAAATCAACTTCACGCTGCCGGCTGCCGGTACGTACTACCTGGTGGCGACCTCCTACGAGATTGCCAGCGACGCGAACGACGACAGCCCCTTCAACAAGTACAAGCTGAAACTCAGCAAGACCAACTAAGCTGCGGCAGTAGAAGGCCCCTGGGAGCGACCAGGGGCCTTCTACTGTGGTTAGCGTGCATCCGGGAAGCGCCCTGGTCCTACAACTTCAGTGTAGGGCGGTGAGAATGGTGTCGATCACGCCCTGTAGCGTCAAAGGCCCGGTGTCGATGACGCGGGCATCCGGGGCGGGGGCGCTCTGGGTGGTGTCCAGGCGGTCGCGTTCGGTCAGGGCGGCCTCGATGGCGGGGATGTCCTCGGGGCGCTCACGCGCGCGGCGCTCGGCGCGGACGCGGGCGCTGGCGGTCAGGTAGAACTTGTGCGGCGCGTGCGGGAAGACGTTGGTGCCCATGTCACGTCCCTCGGCGACGAGGGGGGCGGGGAGGGCGCGCAGCTGGGCGTCCACCCACTCACGGATTTCCGGGAGGGCAGCCACGACGCTGACGCCGGTGTCCACGCGGGTACTGTGCAGGTCGGCGGTCAGGTCGGTGTCTGCGTTCCAGACGCGGTTGCCGCTGGCGAGGGGTTCCAGACGCACCTCGCCAAGCAGGGGCAGCAGGGCGGGGGCGTCGGCGAGGTCGACCCCGGCGGTCAGGCCGAGGAGGGTCACGGCGCGGTACAGCAGGCCGCTGCTGACATAGGGCACGCCGAGGGCCTGCGCGACGCCGGAGGACACGCTGGATTTTCCGCTGGCGGCGACGCCATCAATGGTCACGATCATCAACTGGACAGTCTACCGCGCCACTCCCTGCTTCTGCCTGCGGTGCACCCTTCGGGTGACGCGCCGCGCACGGGGACCGCTAGACTGTCACGGACCATGAAACATGCTGCTCTGATCCTCACGGCCCTGCTGGCCCTGACCGCCTGCCAGAAGAAGGACGACGCGACCACGACCGACACGAAGACGGACACGGCCGCGACGGACACCACCCCTGCCACCGAGACGCCCACCACGGACACCAAGGCCGACACCACGCCCGCCGTGACAGAACCCGGCGCGGTCCCCGCCGGGTACACCGAGGTGCCGTTCCTGACCACCGAACCCAAGCGCGAATTCAAGGCCGAGCCGGACATGGCCCTGACCGAAGGCAAGGACTACTACGCGCTGATCGACACGAGCAGGGGGCAGATCCTCGCGGACCTGTACGAGCAGGAGACGCCCGTCACGGTGAACAACTTCGTGTTCCTGGCCCGCAACCACTACTTCGACGGCATCCGCTTCCACCGCGTGATCGACGGGTTCATGGCGCAGACCGGCGACCCCAAGAGCGTGGACGAGGCGAAGAAGGCCGAGTGGGGCACCGGCGGCCCCGGCTACCAGTTCGCGGACGAGTTCCGCCAGAAGCTGACGTTCAACAGCGGCGGCATCCTCGCCATGGCCAACAGCGGCCCCGCCACGAACGGCAGCCAGTTCTTCATCACCTTCGAACCGACCGACTTCCTGAACGGCAAGCACACCATTTTCGGGAAGGTCGTGACCGGCGACGACCTGCTGCCGAAACTGACCCGCACCATGGACCAGAACAACAGTGAAGTGGCGGGCGCGGTCGCCGACCAGATCCTGACCGTGCGCATCCTGACCAAGGGCTGAAGTCCCGTTTCCTGGCGGCGCGCTTCCCGTGCGGGCGGCGCGCCGCTTCAACGTCTACAGTTCCAGATCCGTGGGGGTCGTGGAGTGCGCGGGAATGGCGGTCAGCAGGACCTCGTACTTGCCGGTCACGAACACCTTGAAGTCGTGCTTCTGGAGGCCGCGCCGGGCGTTGGTGACGTCGGCGGCGAGCAGGCTCAGGTCCGGGCGGGCGTAGTTGCGCATCCGCGCGCCGTACGAGAGGGTGCCGTCCCGGTAGCGGGCGTTCGGGTACCCGAGGATCAGGCCGCCGCCGGGCGTCAGGTGGTGGCGGCGCAGCGTGGAGAGCAGCACGTCCTGCCGCACGCCGGGGCTCTGGAGGAGGCTCAGGGCGAGGATCAGGTCGAAGCGGCCCAGGTCCGGGGGCAGGGCGTTCACGTCCGCCGCATGGATGGTCGCCTGGGGATGGCGGGCGCGGGCGGCCTGCGCGGCGGCCGGGTCGAGGTCCACGCCCACCACCTCGAAGGTGCGGTCCGGGAAGGCCAGCGGCAGGGCGTCCAGTTCATGCCCGGCGTTCACGCCCAGCGCCAGCACCCGCCCGCCCTGGGGGGGATTCACGCGGCGCAGCGCCTCGACGAACGTCGCCAGGAAGACGGGGTCCTCCAGCTTGTTCACGCGGGCCCAGTCGCCGTCCGGGCCGTACCCGGCGTGATCCGGGTCGCGGGCGGGGGCGTGGGCGCGCAGGGTCAGGCGCACCCGACCCTCCCCGGCCCGGTCCGGGGTCAGGAGGTGCGCGCCGAGCAGGTCCGCGAGGTCCGTCCAGGTGCTCCAGGGGCGGTGCGTGCCGTGCGGGGTCCCCTCGCCCGCGTAGCGACCCAGGCCCGCGTCGGGGTCGGGCACCTCGAAGGTCACCTCGCCCGCCGCGCGCAGCCGGTCACGCACGGCGGGCAGGAGGACGCTCATGGGTTCGGTCGTGAAGCGCACCGGCCCGTCAGTACCCGTGGTGCTTGACGACCGCGCCCTGTCCTTCCAGCCAGCGGGTGACGACGCCCACGGCGGCCTTCACGCCGGTCGTGATGATCGGGCCGCCGAACTTGGCGAGGCGCACGAGGTGCGTGCCGTCCTCGCGGGCGGTGATGCCGATCAATACCTCCTGGGTCAGTTCGCCCTCGACGACGTGCGCCAGGACGACCCAGCCGTCGCGGCGCAGTCCGGCGTACAGGTCGAGCAGGATGACCGTCCACGCGCCGCCTTCCTCCGCGCCTCGGCTGCCGGGGTTGCGTTCGGTGACCTTCTCGAAGGTCTGGGGGCCAAAGGTGTCGGGCAGGGTCAGGACGGCGTGGGGCACGGTGGTGGGGTCCTCCGGGTAGGGCGTGGTCGGCCCGTGCGGGACGGGCTGGTGGGCGGTGGGGATGAAACGGGCGTGGTTGACGCCCAGGCCGAGGTCACGCCACTTCAGGGCGTACTTGGTCTCCAGCGCGGCGGCGGGCGGATCGGTGCGTTCGACGCGCATGACGCCGCTGGCCCCGGCCTGCTCGCACGCGAACTCGAAGTACTCGTCGTGGTCGGTGGTCAGGAGGATCATCCCGCCGGGTTTCAGGCGGCTGGCGGCCAGGCGGAAGAACGGGACGCGCAGGAGACGGTGGTCGGTGTGTCCGGCCTTGGGCCAGGGGTCGGGGAAGTTCACGACGATCAGGTCCAGGCCCGCGTGCGGGATGACGGACCGCACGAGGACGTCGGCGGGCATCTTCGTGAGGATCGCGTTGTCCAGGCCCGCGTCCCGCAGGCGGCGGTGCGCCTTCAGGAGCGACACGCCGGAGAGTTCCACGCCGAGGTAGTTGGGCGCCTCGGGGAAGGTCGCGGCGAAGTGCGGCCAGAAGCGCCCGTCGCCGAAGCCGACCTCCAGCACCCAGGGGCGGTCCGGGGTGTCCGGGTACAGGCGCGCGGCGCTGTCGGGGAACTGGAAGTCGCCGAGGCGGGCGATCATGCGCGCCCCCCGGTCAGGTCGGCCAGCAGGTCGTCGGCGAGGCAGGCCGCGTCACGCAGCACGCTGCCGTAGGTGTGCTCGCCGGGCGTGCACTGGCCCAGCATCCGCACGCGGTCCAGGCGGTTCACGCGGAAGCCGTCGAGTTCGCTGGGGGCGGGCGTCAGGAAGCGCACGTCGTACGGCGGCTCGACGCCTTCACCCTCGGCGCGGCGTTCCGTCCCGATCAGCCAGATGCCGCTGGCGGTCAGGTCGTCCGCGAGGAAGTCGTACGCGACCTCGCTGAGACGCCCGGCCTCGTCCATGGTGTCCCCCACGAGCAGGCGGCCCTTCAGAAACGCGCCGACGGCCAGCACGCCCAGCCGCGCGTGCAGTTTCGGGCCCTCCCAGGTGGACAGCACGATCTGGGTGTCCTCCTCGTCCAGCGCGGTGACGGTGCTCTGCAACAGGTGAATGCCGCTCGTCTCCTCCACGCGGGCCTTCAGGTGCCGGTGGAACGTCCAGCCGTCCGTGTCGGGGTGCAGCGCGGCGCGCACCTCCTCGAACAGACTGCCGTCCGGGAACGTCACGCCCGCCGTGGTCGGCTGGTACAGGTTCCCCAGGTGATCGAGCGCCTGAGACACCAGCAGCACGTCCAGTCCCGCGCGGGCCAGGCGCCACGCCAGCTCGGTGCCCGCCAGTCCGGCACCGACCACGGCCACGTCATACAGATGCCCCGGTTGCGGGCGACTTCTCGGAGAGGGCGAACCAAACATCACCCTCCAGTGTAACTTCCGGGGGTATGGGTCGTGGGCTGTGGGCTGTAGGAAATGCCCTGACCCACGTCCTACACCCCACACCCCTTACCCTGGAGCGCATGTCCGACGACGTCCCCTCGAACAGTGGTTTCGCGTTCCGGTCGCAGGTGCGCGCGGGTGGGGAGCGGGTGCTGGCGTTCCTGTCGCGCGAGTACCGGCATTCGGACGCGGCGACGTGGGCCGCGAGGCTGGCGGCGGGTGAGGTGGAGGTGCGGGGCGTCGCCGCGCGGGGGGATGAGGTGCTGCGCGCCGGGGACGTGGTCGTGTGGCACCGCCCCCCGTGGCGGGAGGAGGCGGTCCCGCTGGACTACGCGGTGCTGCTGGAGGACGACGCGCTGGTCGCGGTGAGTAAGCCGTCCGGGCTGCCGACCCTGCCGGGCGCGGGGTTCCTGACGCACACGCTGCTCACGCAGGTGCGGCTGCGGTATCCGGGGGCCAGTCCGCTGCACCGGCTGGGGCGCGGCACGAGCGGCGTGGTGCTGTTCGCCCGGACCGGGTCGGCGGGCGCGGCGCTGTCCCGCGCGTGGCGGGAGCACGAGGTGGGGAAGGTGTACCGCGCGCTGGGCTCGGGCGCGCCGGACTGGGACACGCTGGACATTCAGACGCCCATCGGGCCGGTGCCGCACCCGCGCCTGGGCACGGTGTTCGCCGCCAGCGCGGACGGGAAGGCGTCGCGCAGCGTGGCGACGGTGCGCGAACGCCGCGCCGGGCAGACGCTGTTCGACGTGGCGATCCACACCGGCCGCCCCCACCAGATCCGCATTCACCTCGCCGCCGCCGGGCACCCCCTGGTGGGCGACCCGCTGTACGGCCCGGGCGGCCTCCCACTGCCCGATCTGCCGGGCCTGCCGGGCGACCTGGGGTACCTGCTGCACGCCTGGACGCTGCACTTCACGCACCCCGTCACGGGAGAGGCCGTGCGGGTGGAGGCCCCGCCGCCGGATGCACTGGACGCCGGACGGGACGCCCGGGGTGGCCCGTCAATGATCTGACGTGTCAGAGCGGGGAGAGTTCAGACAGGGCATGATGTCACCATGTCGCGCGACCCTCAGCTTCCCACCCGCCAGGCTGTGTGGCGGGCTGCGGTGCGCGACAGTCTGCTCGGGTCGTCCGGGTGGGTGGTCACGCTGTTCGTGCTGACGCTGCCGTCAGCCGCGCTGAACACCATCGTCATTCAGGACGCCGCCCGGCACCAGCAGGCGCTGCTGATCCTGGCCGACACCCGCACGGCGGCGCTGGCCCTGAACGCCGTGGAATGGCAGGCGCGGCAGCGCGGGGCGGTAACCCCCGACCTGCGCCGCGAGGCGAACGTCAGCCTGGAGGAACTGAGCCGCTTCACCGCGCAGCTCAAACGCCTGAGCCGCGAGGACCTGCTGCTCAGTCACCTGCACCCGCACGAGAGCCAGCAGGAGAACCTGGTGCAGCACATCGCGGACTACACGGGCGCCGTGCAGCAGATCCTGACGCTGATCGAGCGGGGGCAGACTCAGGCGGCCGCGCAGCTGGACGTCCTGCAGGTCGACCCGACCCTCTGGACGCTGCGGGAACAGGTCCGCGTCCTGCGGGCCGTCGAGACGGACACGGTGAGCGTCGGGCAGCGGCTGATTCTGCTGCTCACCGCCCTGAGTGCGCTGGGGGCGCTGCTGACGGCCGCGCTGCTCTCCACGCGCCTGCACCGCAGCCTGCAGCAGACCCGCGACTGGCACGCCGAGGCACAGCGGCAGCGGGAACGGGAGGAACGCGACTCCATGACCGGCCTGTGGAACCGCCAGGGGCTGCAGCGCCGCTTCACGCTGGCGCAGGCCGCCGGGCCGCTCAGCGTGGCGGTCCTGGATCTCAACCGCCTGAAGGCCATCAATGACCTGGGCGGGCACGGGGCGGGCGACGCGTACCTGCAGCGGGTCGCGCGGGCCCTGCATGGCGTGACCGCGCAGGGCGGCACGGCCGCGCGGGTGGGGGGTGACGAGTTCGCGCTGCTGCTGCCGGCGTCCAGTGACGCGCAGGCCCTGCACCTGCTGGAGCAGCTGTCCCTGGACCTGCAGCAGTCCGGGGACACGCTGCCGCCCTTCGCGTTCGGGGTGACGCAGGTGACGGCTGTCACGTCGCTGGACCGGGTGCTGGCCCTGGCGGACGCGGCCATGTACGAGCACAAGGAGCAGCAGCGCGCGGATCTGGGCAGCACCCGACTGGGCCCCAGCGTGGAGGAGTTCACCAGTCGCCTCGAGCAGCTGGAAACCCCGCAGGCCGTGCTGGACGAGGGGCTGCGGCTCGCGCGGGACATGCTGGGCTTTCACGGCAGCACCTACGTGGAGCGGCGCGGCGAGCAGTTCATGGTGGTCCGCCTGGAGGGCGAGATTCCGGCCGAGATGCTGGTCCGGCGTGACCAGCCGGTCCAGGGGGAGCGCGGCCTGATGACTGACGTGCTGACGCACAGCGTGACCCGCTGGAGCAACGACTACCCTGCGGAGCCGTACGTGCTGACCAGCTGGCTGGAAGCCGGCCTGAAGAGCGTGCTGCTGGTCCCGGTGCGTTACGGGGGGCGGGTGATGGGCGTGATCAGCCTGCTGCACTTCGGGACGTGGCGGGTGATCACCCCGCAGGCCCGGCGCCTGACGGAGGCGCTGGCGTCCCGGCTGGGGCACACCTTCGAGCAGCAGGCGGCGCTGGAGCAGTTGCGGCGCGCGGTGCAGGGGGGCCTGCTGGCGCTGGGCGCGGCGCTGGAGGAACGCGACTTGGAGACGGCGGGGCACACCGAGCGGGTGGTGGCGCTCGCCGAGATGCTCGGCACGCGCCTGGGGCTGGCGGAGACGGACCTGCACGCGCTGCAGCAGGGCGCGTCGCTGCATGACATTGGAAAGCTGGCCATTCCGGACGCGATCCTGCTCAAGCCGGGTCCGCTGGATGAGCACGAGTGGTCGGTGATGCAGGACCATGCGGCGCGCGGTTTCGAGATCGCGCACCGCCTGCAGGGGCTGATGCCGGCCACGCTGAACGTGATCCGGCACCACCACGAGCACTGGGACGGGAGCGGCTATCCGGACGGCCTGAGCGGCGAGCAGATTCCGCTGGCGGCGCGGATCTTCGCGGTCTGTGACGTGTACGACGCCCTGACTCACCCGCGACCGTACAAGGCCGCGTGGACGCACGAGCAGGCGATCGAGGAAATCCGGGCGCGCTGCGGATCGCATTTCGACCCGCGGGTCGTGGAGGCCTTCCTCGCCCTGGTGGATTCGGGCAGCGTGGCGCGGCTTCAGCGGACAGGCGCACCATCGGGAGCCCTGCGCTCCTGACGGCACGCCGTCCCGGCGGTCCACGCCCAGCGCAGTTCTCCGAATGGAGGCATCACAGCGGTGTCCAGCTCCAGTGAAGGGCCAACAGCACGCCCTTCAACTCCACTTTCAACCGCTGATGGCGGCGGGTCCTTGCGCTGCTCGTTTCAGGGAGACTGAGAAAACCCCTCAGTCTCCCTGAACACCGCGGTCAGACCAACAGACGTCCGATGCCTCCATTCTCTGCCTCGCAGCTGTCCCAGTCTGTCCTGCTCAACCACATTCACTCGCTCCGTTCGGCCCTGGGGAGCAGATCTTTACGGTAAGTGCTCTACCCCTCTTCCCGTGCCGTGAGCACTCTGCGGCGCAGCTCTGCGGTCAGATCTCCTGCAGGGGCAGCGCGGCCAGCCATTCGGGGACCTCGTCCGGGGGGTAGGTGTCGAACACCAGTCGCGTCAGGGACACGAGGGGGTAGCCCTGGAGGTCGCCGCCGTCGGCGCGGCGGTCCACGATGCAGGCGATGCCCACGCAGCGGGCCCCGGCGGCCTCGGCGGCGCGCACGGCCTTCAGGACGCTCCCGCCGGTCGTGAGGACGTCCTCGACCGCGACGAAGGTCTCGCCGGGGGCGAGGGTGAAGGCCTCGCGGATCTTCATGCCGCCGTGGCCGTCCTTCTCGGCGAAGATCGCGCGGGTGCCGTAGTGCCGCGCCGTTTCGTACGCGAGGACGACGCCGCCCATGGCCGGGCCGATCACGAGTTGCGCGTCGATGCCCGCGCCGCGCAGCGCCCCGGCCAGTGCGCGGCCGATCTGCTCGGTGTACTGCGGGTGCTGGAGGACGGTGGTGCTCTGCAGGAACTTGGGGCTGTGGCGGCCCGAGGCGAGCAGGAAGTGCCCCTCGTGGTACGCGCCGGCCTGGCGGTACAGGTCGAGAATGTCGAGTGCGGCGGGGTCGGCGTGGGTCATGGTGTCAGTATCCCATTCTTCGCGCGCGGGGCCGGGCATCATGGCGCATGGACACCGTGACCTTTCCGGGAGGAGTGAAGCTGGGAGTGCGCCGCCGCCTGCTGGGCATTCCGCTGGCGCAGCTGGCGCGGGACGCCGCGTTGCAGCCCGAGCTGCTGCGCCGCCTGGAGGCCGGGGAGTTCGATCCGCGCAGTCTGCACCGCCTGGCGCGGCGGGTGCTGTCGCGCACGCTGGACACCACCCTGGACTGACCCGTGCGCGTAGGCCGGGTGGCTGATCCGCCCGGCGCGGCCCGCGCGGCATGCTGACTCTGCCCAGGGTCCCTCTGAGGGAACCCTCACCCTGCCGCCCGGCCGGGCGGGTCAGACTGAAGGCCCGCCCCCCGACCTCTCCCCCACCCCCGGAGGACCCCCGCGTGAATCAGGCGTTCGTGGATGCCAGCTGGCAGGAACAATCCGGTCCCGACGGGCTTGCGCGCGGCGTGGGCGGCTGGGGGCTGGTGCTGCTGCGCCCCGGCACGCTCCCCGCGCGCTTCCAGGGGCAGCTGCTCGCGCCGGACAACAACGCCGCCGAGGTCCGCGCGGTGCTGGAGGCCGTGCGGGCCGCGCCCGCCGGGGAGGCACTGACCGTGCACACGGACAATCAGGCGGTGATCGCGTCGGTCGGTCGGGGGCGCGGCCCGGCCCTGCTGGACGAGGACGCCCGCGAGGTGCACGCCGAGGCCCTGGCGCGCGGCGTGACCCTGCGGGTCGTGTACGCGCCCCGCACGCGCCGCCACATGCAGAGCGCCCACGATCTGGCGAACGACGCGCGACGCGGCACCGGCGCGGCCGGGCTGCTGGGCGTGCAGTCGGACGTGCTGATCGAGCAGCGGCCCGCGCAGCCCGAGGCGCGCGTCAGCCTGCGCCGCCCCGGCGAGCGCATCACCGCGCACGTCCCGCTGGACCTGAGTTCCGACGTGCCGCCCAGCGCGCAGGCCCTGCTGGCCGCCGTGGGCCTCGCGCTGCCCGGCGAGGCGCTGCTGATCCGCCGCGCCAGCCGCGTCGCGCAGGCCCTGTGGCAGCGCCCCGACCGTGCCCTGCGGCCCGCCGCGCAGGCCCGGCTGCAGGGCGCCCGCCGCGCCGCGGACGAGAACGGCGTGCAGGTGGAATTCCTCGGCACCGGGTGAAGAGGGTTGATGGTCGAAAGTTGATGGGTGATGGAGCCCAGCCTCTTTCAACTATCAACCTTCAACTATCGACCCCACGGGCGGTACGCTGGTGGGCACATGAGGTTTTCTTCGTTCGCGGTGGAGTCGGGTGGGCTGGGGCCAGAGGTGCGCGTGTGGGGCGAGTCGGACGCGCTGGTGGTGTCCGCGCCGCTGCCGGGGGTGCTGCGGGTGCGGCTGTTCCCGGAGGCGCGGGCGAACTCGCTGGGCTTCCCGCGCCTGGGGGTCAAGCGGAGTTTCGCGCTGCGGCCGGACCTCCCGGCGGGTCTGGACCTGACGGTGACCGAGGAGGGCGCAGACCTGCGGGTGCAGGGGGACGGGGTGACGCTGCGGCTGGACCGCGTGACCGGCGCGTGGGAGGTGCTCGGCGCCGCGGGTGAGGTGCTGGAGCGGGCGCTGGCGTGGTCGGGTGAGGCGCCCACGCAGCGGCCCGCGCTGGACGCGGAGCGGTTCAATCTGCGCCGCACCCGCCTGAATCTGGACGCTCCGGACGGCGCGCTGTACCTGGGTTTCGGGGAGCGGGTGGGGCCGCTGGACAAGCGCGGGATGCACCTGACGTTCTGGAATACGGACTGCTTCCCGCATCACACGGAGACGGACCCGCTGTACGTGTCGGTGCCGTTCACGACGGTGCTGCGCGGGGGCCGGGCGCACGGGGTGTTCGTGGACGAGTCCTGGCGGATGGAGGTGGACGTGGCGCGCGCCCACCCGCACGAGCTGCGCTGGGCGTCGTCCGGGCCGGAACTGGACGTGTTCGTGCTGGCGGGGCCGGGCCCGGCGGACGTGCTGCGCCGTTACGCGGACCTGACCGGGTACGCGCCCATGCCGCCGCTGTGGGCGCTGGGCTCCGCGCAGAGCCGCTGGGGGTACCGCACGGCGGACGACCTGCGCGCCGTCATCCAGGGCTACCGGGACCGGAATTTGCCGCTGGACAGCGTGTACGTGGATATCGACTACATGGACGCGTACAAGGTCTGGACGGTCAGCGGTGCAAACTTCCCGGATCTGCGGGCGTTCGTGAAGGAGGCGGGCGCGCAGGGCGTGAAGCTCGTGCCGATCGTGGACCCCGGCGTGAAGCTGGAGGCCGGGTACGACGTGTACGAGGAGGCCACACGGGGGGATCATCTGGTCCGCACGGCGCGCGGGGACGTGCTGGTCGGGGAGGTCTGGCCGGACCCGGCGGTGTTCCCGGACTTCACGCGGCCCGAGGTGGTCGCGTGGTGGGCTGATCGGCACAGGTTCTTCGCGGACGCCGGGATTCAGGGGCAGTGGAACGACATGAACGAACCCGCGTGCTTCAGCCTGCGCCAGCCGCGCGAGACGGAAGGCAAGACCCTGCCGTACGACGCGCGGCACGGCACCCGCACGCACCTGGAGGTCCACAACGCGTATGCGAACGGCATGAGCGAGGCCAGCCGCCTGGGCTACGCGAAGTTCAGTCCGCAGATCCGCCCGTGGGTGCTGACCCGCGCCGGGTACGCCGGCATCCAGCGGCACGCGACCGTGTGGACCGGGGACAACACCGCCACGTGGTCGCACCTGGCCCTGAGCCTCCCGATGATCCAGGGTCTGGGCCTGAGCGGCATTCCGTTCGCGGCGGCGGACGTGGGCGGCTTCGCGGGCGACACGACCGGGGAGCTACTGGCCCGCTGGTACCAGGCGGCGGTCGGGTACGCCTTCCTGCGCAACCACGCCGCGCTGGGCACCGCCGATCAGGAACCCTGGCGCTTCGGGGAGGCCGTCACGGACGTGATCCGCGCCGCGCTGGAGCTGCGCTACCGGCTGCTGCCGCACCTGTACACCCTGTCGCAGGGGGCGACCCGCACGGCGCTGCCCGTCATGCGCCCGCTGGCGCTACACTGGCCCGCCGACGAGGACGCCGCGCGCGAGGACACCCAGTACCTGCTGGGCGAGGGCCTGATGGTCGCGCCGGTCCTGCGGGCCGGGCACCGGCGGCGGCTGGTGTACCTCCCGGCGGGGGACTGGGCGCCGGTGTTCAACCTGTCCCCGTCGGGGCCGGTGGTGGCGGGTGGGCAGCACGTCGTGGCGGACGCGCCGCTGGACACCCTGCCGCTGTACCTGCGGGCCGGGACGGCCGTGCCGGTCACGGAGGCCGCGCCACACACCACCTCGGCCCGCTGGGCGGCGCTGTCGTGGCTGGTGCACGTGGGTCCGCAGGGCTTCACCGGTGAGGTGTTCGAGGATGACGGGGACGGTCCGGTGGGGGGCCGCCTGACCCGCCTGACCGGCGAGCGGGACGGCACGCGCCTGACCATCCGCCAGGGCGCGCCGGGCGACGCGGGCGAGGCCGGGCGGGAGGTCACGCTGCACCTCCTGGGTCTGGAGGGCGCGCGGGACGCGCAGGGCGCGGAGCTGGGCCGGGCCGGGAGCGCTCTGCGCCTGACCCTGCCCGCAGATGGACAGCCGGTCACGCTGCACCTAGGCGGAGCCGGGACGACTCCCTGACCCTGGTCCGCACTGAGCCGCGCCGGGAGAACTCCTGGCGCGGCCCAGTCGTGTGGCGGTCAGGTGGCGCGGGCGGCGTGCCGGACGCGGATGGCGAACAGCGCGGCGATCAGGTACTTGATCAGGATGTCCGCGAAGATGATCTGCGCGATCTGCGCGGGCGGCATGTCGCCCCAGAAGGCCAGCAGGTTGAACAGCACGCTGTCCAGCGGGACGCTCACGGCGTTGCTGGCCAGCACCCGCGTCCACCAGCTGCGCTGGATGAGACGCTGGTACACGGCGGTGTCCGCGAGTTCCCCGGCCAGGATCGCCAGGAAGCTCGCGCCGATGAACCGCCAGGGCGTGCCGGTCAGCAGGGCGACGGCGGTGTTCACGATCAGCGCCGCCGCGATGGCGATGTACACGGCGTTCAGGCCGCCCGCGCGGTGAATGCGGTCGCGCAGCGTGAACACGGCCGCGAAGAAGATCGTGCCGACGCTCAGCAGGCCGTACACCGGCAGCGGAATGAAGGTGTTCAGCGTCAGGTTCGCCAGCAGGATGCTCAGGGCGTACAGGGCGATCAGCAGCGCGGGCAGGGCCAGCCGCCGGGGCGCGGGTGTGGGGGAGGTGGGGGTCATGGGGCTCCGGGGGTGAGGGTCAGCGGCGGCGCATGAAGCCCAGCCGGGGGCGGGGCGCGTCGGGAGTCGGGGGGGTGGGCGGCACGGCCAGTTCGTACTCGCGGACCGCACCCTGAAGCCATTCGGGGGCGCCGCCCTGGGCGAGCAGTTCCGCGCTGGGAATCCACTCGGCGGCCGTGATCTGCGCCGCGTCGGGTTCCAGAATCCCGGCGCTGTACTCCGTGCCGAAGATCAGGTGCAGCCGCGCGGCAGCGGGGCCAGCCGACGTGCCGCGCGCCACGTACGACCCGACCAGCCGCAGGTCACTGACGACCAGCTTCACCTGTTCACGGACCACGCGTCTCAGGTTGACCTCCACGGGATTCAGGCCGGGGTCGGCGTTCAGGATCAGGCCGGGCAGGCCCTGCGCGCCCGGCTGCAGGGGCTGGCGGGGCCGGGTGATCAGGTACGCGCCCTGATGCTGGATCAGCGCGAAGGCGCCGACCTGATAGGTCATGGGCTGGGGGGCGTCAGTATGCGGCATGAGTCAGGGAACACTCCTTTTCAGAAAGGGCTTTCAGCTTCAGTCTACGCGGGGCGCCCGTGACCCGCTGACCACGTTGGACCCCACCCGACTGGTGGTCTCCCTGTCGCCTGACCGGGCAGGTCCGGCCCAGGTGCGGTGAAGACCAGCGCCCGACAGCGGTATGCAGTTCTACCCTGGCACCAACCGCACGCCCCGGGGCTCTGCTTCCAGCCGCTGTCCTTCTCACAGCGGTTTTCAGGAAGACCGAGAAACCCCTCAGTCTCCCCGAAACGGGCAACGCGAGGACCCGCCGACATCAGCGATTGGAAGTGGAGTTGAAGGGCGTGCTGTTGGTCTCAGGGTGGAACTGGAAAACGCTGTCAGGTGCTCGCTCTGCGGCGCGGCTCTTCGAGTCCCCAGAATCCGGAGGGAAGGAAGAGGTCCCTCAAGCCCTCTGGATTCTGGGGTGGGGCGGCACGATGGGGTGCGCGCGCAGCGCGTCGGCCAGCGCCTGGAACGCCTCGTCGTGGGCAGGGTTCGTCCAGGCGGGGGACTGCACCAGCAGCAGGGACGTCACCCCTGCCGGGTCGGGCAGGCCGTCTCCCGGGTGGGCCTGCCGGGTCAGGGTCACGCGGGCCTGCACGTCCGGGGAGAGCAGGGGCCAGACCTCGGCGCGGGTGCGGCCCAGGTCGAAGCCCTCGGCGACGGGCAGCGCGGCGTGCCAGTCGGGGTACAGGGTGGTGACGGTGCGGATCAGGCCGCGCGCCACGCCCAGCCCGGCCCAGTTCCCGGGGCGGACGCGGGTGGGGTCGCCGCTGCGGCTGGCGAGGTCATGGTGCGAGTCGAGGTTCAGGACGTCCAGCCCCGGGTACCGGTGCAGCCAGGTCCACGCGTCGGCGTGGCTGAGCGTCACGAACGCCGGAACGCCGGTGTAGACGCGCAGGGCCTCCCAGCCGGGGTACAGCGGAAAATCCCCGTCCAGCGCCGCCCAGGAGTCCCCGCCGCGTTTGTGGACCCGCGCCATCCAGGCGTCCAGGCGGTCCTCGTCGCGGTCGCGGGTGCCCCAGATGGGCGCGTCGAACACCAGTTCCCGCGTGCCGGAGAAGGCGTCCCAGTCGATACTCAGCAGCACAGGTCCAGCTTACGCGGGTGATGGGTGATGGGTGATGGTCAACAGCGTGTGCGCGGCGTGCCCGCCCAGGTCAAACCGACCCACTCCCCACGGCCCACACCCCACTCCCCCTCACCTGAATTGGATCACGTGGGACACGCTGGCGGGGTCGCGCACGAAGCCGAGGCGGTCGTTGATGGCCAGCATGGGGGCGTTGTCGCTGGCGTTGTCGGTGCGGATGGTGGTGGCGTCCAGGGCGCGCGCGGCGCGGATCGCGGCGAGTTTCAGGCCGGTGGCGATCCCCTGGCCGCGCCAGTCGCGGGTGACGCCGGTCAGGCCGGTCAGCAGGTCGGGGCTGGCGTCGCTGCGGAAGAGCGAGGTCTGCCCCACCCACTGCCCGTCCACCTCGGCGACCAGGTACGCGTCCGGGAGGAGTCCAGGGTCGCCGAGGATGGCGTCCTCGAACACCTCGAAGCTCAGGGGCGTGGCGGGTTCGGCGCGCGGCACGTCCTGGCGCACGTCGCTCATCAGGGCGTGCAGCCGCCGCGTGAGGTCCGGTGTACCTGCGGCGCGCAACTGGGCGAGGCTGCGGAAGCGGACGCCCCGGGCGTGCAGGCGGTCTTCCAGCGCGGCGTACGGCGCGGGGTCGAAGCCCGGGACGTGCAGGGCGGACATGAAGTACCGCTTGTCGCCGCTGAAACCCCGTCGGGCCAGGAAGCCCGGGGCGACCGGGTGGTCCTCGCGGGCCAGGATGCGGGCGGATTCGGCGTTCCGGGCGCGCAGGGCCGCGTCCAGCGCCGTCCACAGGGCCGCGCCCACCCCGCGGCCCTGCGCGGCGGGCGCGACGGCGAGGTCCAGCGTGTAGCGGTCCGGGTGAAACGCGCCGGGATTCTGGTAGTGCAGGGCCACGCCCACCACATCGGTGGCGTCGTGGGCGACGAGCACAGCCCAGCCGTAACCCCAGTCCTGCTGTTCACGCATCTGTCGGCGCAGTTCCTCGCCGGTCAGGGGGTCGTTCGGGTTGGTGGCCGTGAGGATCGCGGCGGCGGCGTCCCACTCGTGCTCGGCAATGGGGCGGACGGGAACCGTCATGCGTCCAGCCCTCCCCAGCAGTGTTCGACCCACGCGACGCGCGGGCGGAAGCCCAGGCGGTCGTTCAGGGCCAGCATGGGCGCGTTGGTGGTGGCGTTCCCGGTCCAGACCTCGCGGGCACCCAGGTTCCGCGCGAGTCTCAGCGCGGCGACCTTCAGCGCCAGGGCCAGCCCCTGGCGGCGCCACGCGCGGGTGGTGCCGGTCAGGCCGGTGTTCAGCCGCTGCGGGTCGTGCAGGTCCCGGTACAGTTCCGACAGGGCCGCCACCTCACCCGCCGGGGTCACGGCCAGCAGGGTCCCGTGGGGCAGGTGCTCCGGGCGGTCCAGGCGCGTCAGGAAGTCCTCGTAGGCCACCGGGGTGGCCGCGCCGGTGCGGGGCACGTCCTCGCGAGCGGCCAGCCAGCCCTCGTAGTACGCGCGCCGGGCCGCGTCCTCGCCCAGTTCGGCACTCAGGTCGGCCAGGGACACGGCGCGCAGGCCGCCGGGCAGCGCCGCCTGATCCGTCCAGGCGTCCGGGTCGAAGTCCGCGACCGTCAGCACGTTGTCGAAGAAGCGCATGACCTCCTCGAAGCCGCGGGCGTGCAGGAAGTGCAGGCTGCGCGGTTCGTCCTCGTACGCGCCCGCCAGGACCTCACGGGCGCCCCGCTCGCGCAGGTGCGCGTCCAGCAGCTGCGCCAGCCGGGTGCCCACGCCCCGCCCGCGCGCGCCGGGGTGCACCGACACCTCGGCGTGGTAGCGGTCCGGGTGGTACATCCCGCCGAACTGCAACGCGGACGCCGCCCCCAGCAGCGCCCCGTCCGGCCCGTGCGCCACCCACTGCTCGACGTGCAGCCCCAGCGGGTGCGACCGCAGCGAGTGCAGGTCGTGCGCCAGGGACTCGGCCGTCCAGGGGTGGCGGGGATTCACGGCCGTCAGCAGGTCCGCCAGCTCGCCCAGGTCGGCGTCCGTAGCGGGCCGCACCGTGAGGGCGGAGGGCACGGTCACGCCATCTCCGCAGGCAGTTCGACGGGCCGGTGCTCGCCGGTCACGGGGTCCAGGTGCAGTTCGTAGCGGCTGCGGGTGGGGCCGCGCCGGAAGCCCAGCGCGCGGTTCATGCCCAGCATGGCCTTGTTGGGCGGGTCGTTGAACGTGCGGATCTCGCCGCCCCCGGCGGCCGCCAGGGCGCGCATCGCGGCGACCTTCAGGGCCTTCGCGACGCCGCGCCCGCGGTCCTCGCGGCGCACGCCGGTCATCCCGATGATGTAGAAACCGGCCGGGTTGCTCATCAGGGTGCTGTACCCCACGTACGGGCCGGTCTCCGGGTCGTTCACGCCCGGCCGGACCGCCACGAAGGACAGCTCGTGGCTGAAGGTCGGGTCGTCCAGTTCCTGCTTCACCCACGACTCGAAGGAGCGGCGGGTCAGCGCCTGCCCCATCGGGACGTCCTGGAAGAGGCGCCAGTCGAGTTCCCACAGGCGCCGGTCCCTCTCCGGGTCCCCGGCGAGGTCCGCGACGGACCGCAGCTGCACGCCGTCCGCCTCAACGGCCGCCATCAGGTCGTCGAAGGCGCCCAGGTCCACGTCCCCGGTGTGGATGCGGGACTCGAAGCGGTCCCAGGTGCGCACGTAGCCCCGCGCGGCCAGGAACGCCCGGCCCGGCGCGTCCTCGTCCTGATCGCTGAGCATGGTGCGGAGATCCTGCGCGCTCAGCCCGCGCAGCGCGGCGAACGCGTCGTCGTACAGGGCCGTGCCCACGCCGCGCCGCCGGGCGTCCGGGTGCACGACCACCCGCCCGAAGTAGCGCCACTCCTCGAACGCGAAGTCGTCATGCCCGACGTGACTGACGCCCACGATCCGCCCGCCCTGCTCCGCCACGCGCTCGCGGCGGTACAGCTTCGGGTCGTGCGCCTCGTCCCAGGTGGCGAGCATCTCGGCCGTCAGGGGCCACTCGGGATCGGCGGCGCTCAGCAACGCCGCGACCTCCGCGAAATCGTCGGGTTTCCGCATGTCGCGCAGCGTGAAGGGTTCAGTGGTCATGCGCCCATCATGCGGGCCGCGCGCACCTGATCGCATCCGCCAGCACGCCTACGCGGCGGCGGGTGGGCCTATGCTGGGCGGATGAGTGACGGACTGAAACTTCTTTTGATCGTGCCGCACCCGGACGACGAGGTGTACGGCGCGTCCGGAACGCTGATGGGCCACCTGGAGGCCGGGGAGGCCTGCGGACTGGTGACGCTGACGCGCGGTGAGGCGGGGCGCACCCTGGGGCTGTGCGACGGGCCGGAGGAACTGGCGCGGATGCGGGAGGTGGAACTCGCGGCGTGCCTGCAGGTGATCGGCCTGACCACCCCGGAGGGCCCGGCGGGCCGGAACGTGTTCGAGCATCACCGCTTCCCGGACAAGTACCTGAAGGATCAGCCGCTCTCGGCGCTGACGGAGGTGGCGCGCGAGGCGATGGTGCGCCTGCGGCCGGAGGTGGTGCTGACGTTCCCGCCGAACGGCAGCAACGGCCACCCGGATCACGTGACCACGCACCGGGCCGTGAAGGCCGCGTGGGACGCGCTGCCGGACGGGGAGAGGCCCCGGCTGTGGTACTACGCGTCGGACGTGCCGCCGGAGAACGAGGCGCTGCGCGCGGAGTGGCTGCCGCCGAACGTGCGGCATGACGTGACGCGGTTCATCGAGCGCAAACTGCAGGCGATCGCGTGTCACCGCTCGCAGGCGCTGAGTACCGTGGATTTCATCCGGAAGTTCCCGCAGCGCATCACCGAGGAGACATTCCACGAACTGAGGTGAGCGGGCCGGTGGGGCGTTTCGCTTCCCGCCCGTTCTGCGGCGGGCCAGCCCGGCCTGAAGGGTTTCTGTGGGCCGTTCAGGCCGGAGTCCGTGTCACAGCAGTTTCCAGTTCCATTGAAGGGCCAACAGCACGCCCTTCAACTTCACGTCCAACCGCTGATATCGGCGGGTCCTCGCGCTGCTCGTTTCAGGGAGACTGAGGGGGTTTCTCAGTCTCCCTGAACACCGCTGTCAGTCCCAGTCGCTGACGGGAATGAACTCCACGTTGTCCCCGTCGGTGCTGGTGACGCGGTAGCTGCGGTCGAACCGCACGGTGAGTTCCCCGCGGTCGAAGTGCTGCGGGCTGACGACCGGCTTGCGGAACAGGTACGTGCCATCGTCGTCGACGCCGATGTGCGCGCCCTTGGTGAACCGGAACTCGACCACCTCGCCGTGCGGGCGGGTGCGGACACGCACGCGGTAGGTCTGCACGTCGTCCTGCTTCACGTTCGGGTTGGCGGGCGCTTTCTTGCGGAACAGGTTGAACACGGGGTGGGCCTCCGGCCGTCAGCATAGCGCCCCCCCACAGGGGGGTCCGTGGGTCGTCTTTTCTGTCCAGCACGCAGGGAACGCGACTGGAGGGCCGCAGCTGGGGGAAGGCCGACCCACCGGTATGAAATTTGTGTGGAATTCCTCACTACTCTCGGGAGGACATGGGGGACGGGGCCGAACAACGTGAGCTGCTGACTGCCTGGCGGCGCATGCTGCTGTGCGGCCTGCCGCTGGTGCTGGCGTCGATCGGGGTGGCGCTGCTGCTCGCGCGGCCTGACCCCTGGGACCGGCTGGTCGATCCGTGGCTGTACTTCGCGATGAGTGGCGTGCTGGTGCTCAGCTGGGTGGCGGTGCTGCGCCGCTGGGGCCGCCTGGATCAGGTGACGCTGCTGCTCACGGCGGGCAGCGTGCTGTTCCTGAGCCTGAAACTGCTGCTGATCGGTCTGCTGCTCAGTGACTCGCCGGCGCTGCTGCCGGAACTGCTCGAGACGCTGGTGTGGCTGCCGGCCATCATCACCTGGACGATGCTGACTGACCTGTCCCGGGTGGTGCAGCGTCTCCTGAACTGCAGCGTGGCCGGCATTGCCACGCTGAGTGCCCTGCTGGTGCTGTGGCCACTGCTGCTGGGCCGCCCGCTGAACGTGGAGGTGCTGCGCGCCCTGGTGCAGATCAACCTGGCGGCGGTCGTCAGCCTGTACGGCGCGTCGTATTTCCTGCGGCGCAACGACCTGCTGGGGCGCGCGCAGGGCGAACGGCGGGTGCGGCGGGAACTGGTGTACACCGACCTGCTGACGGGCCTGCCGGGCCGGGTGCGACTGACCGAGCAGCTGCGCGCCCTGACCGGGCGGGGCGGGACGTTCGCGGTGCTGGTCGTGGATGTGGACGCCTTCAAGGTCGTGAACGACACGCTGGGTCACGACGTGGGGGATGAGCTGCTGCGCGGCGTGGCGGGGGAGTTGCAGCGTCTTGCGCCGCAGGGCAGCGGCGTGTACCGCCTGAGCGGCGACGAGTTCGTGGTACTGCTGCCCGACGCGGACGATCAGGCAGCGCAGTGGGAGGCGCGGCGGCTGCTGCAGCTGGCGCCCACCCATCCCAGCCTGCGGGTGGGGATGGACGTGACGCTCAGCATCGGCGTGAGCGTCTACCCGGACGACGCCACGGACGCGGAGGAACTGCTGCGGCACGCCGATAGCGCCATGGCGGCCGTGAAACGCGCCGGGCGGCGGCAGGTGCGCCGCTACCAGCCGCAGCAGGACGCCGCCACCGAGCGCTTTCAGCTGCTGGCGCGGGACCTGAGCCTCGCGCTGGCCCGGCAGGAACTCAGCCTGCAGTTCCAGCCGGTGTTCCGCCTGGAGGACCTGCAGCCCGTGAAGGCTGAGGCGCTGCTGCGCTGGACGCATCCGCAACTGGGGGCCGTATCGCCCGGCGAGTTCATCCCGGTGGCGGAGCGGGTGGGGCTGATTGCTCCGATCGGCGCGTGGGTGCTGGGTGAGGCGTGCCGCGCGGCCCTGCCGTGGGGGCAGGTGACGGTCAGTGTGAATGTCAGCGCTGTGCAGCTGCTGCAGGTCGAGTTCCCGCAGGTGGTGCAGCAGGCCCTGCGGGACAGTGGCCTGCCGGCGCAGCGGCTGGAACTGGAACTGACGGAGACGGCCGCCCTGTACGAGGATGACCGGGCGGCGCAGACCATGCAGCTGCTGCGGGACCTGGGGGTGTCCCTGAGCATTGACGATTTCGGGAGTGGCTACTCGAATCTGGCGCGGCTGCGGTCGCTGCCGATCACGGGCGTGAAGCTGGACCGGTCGTGTACGGTGGATCTGCCGGAGGGACCGTCCAGTCCGTTCTCGCGGGCGCTGCTCAGTGCGGTGCTGGGGTTGACGCAGCACCTGCCGCTGGACCTGACGGCCGAGGGCGTGGAATCCGCCGCGCACCTGGCGGTGCTGCGTGAACTGAACTGCCCGCTGGGGCAGGGGCACGGCCTGTCCCGGCCGCTGAGTCCTGCTGATTTCGTGGCGCTGCTGCAGGCTCCGCCCCGCTCGGCGGTGCCGGTGGGCGCGGCCGCCAGCTGACTGGGGCCGGGTCGCGCCGGGAAGTCAGACGCGGCGGAGCAGTTCGGTCAGCAGCCGCACGTGGTCCGGCCAGCGGTCGAGGCGCACGTGTTCGTGCTGGGCGTGCGCGCCGTCGCCGGGAGCCCCGAGGCCGTCCAGGGTGGGAATGATGGGCGCAGTGAAGTTCCCGTCGCTGCCGCCGCCCACGACGGTGTGGGTCAGGTCGAAGCCCAGTTCCCGGGCCACCTCGCGCGCCTGCTCGAAGAGGGCCAGGGTGCCGGCTCCCTGTTCGAAGGGGGGTCGGTTCAGGCCGCCGGCGACCTGCACGGTCACGCGGGGGTCGCGGGGCGTCCAGGCGCGTACGGCGGCGTCCACCCGGTCGGCCTCCGCGAGGGTGCTGACGCGCAGGTCGATCTCCAGGGTGGCGTGCGCGGGAATGACGTTCACGGCGCTGCCGCCGCGAATCAGGCCGACACTGACGGTGGTGCCCTCGTCGGGCCGCGCGAGGGCCTGGAGTTCCAGGGTGGCGTGCGCGGCGGCCGTGATGGCGCTCGCCCCTTCGCCGGGTTTGTTCCCGGCGTGGCTGGCGACGCCCGTGAAGGTCAGCAGGTAGCTCCCGGTGCCCTTACGGCCGGTCTTGAGGGCGTGGGTGTCCGCGACGGGCGGCTCGACGACCAGGGCGACGCGGGCCTCGTGCGCGGCGCGTTCGATGTGGTCGCGGCTGCTGGGGCTGCCGATCTCCTCGTCGGGGGACAGCAGCACGGTCACGCCACCGCGCGGCCACTGGCCCTGCAGGGCGCGCAGCGCGTGGAACAGCCCGACAATCCCGGCCTTCATGTCGTACGTGCCGGGACCGTGCAGCCGCTGCCCGTCCACGCGCCAGGGCATGCTGTCCAGCGTGCCGCGCGGCCAGACGGTGTCGGCATGCGTGAGGACCAGGATGGGCCGCTCGGTCGCGCCGGGCTGCACGCCGAAGTGGAAGACGCGGGTGCCGCCGCCCAGCGCGTGCGTTTCGGCGCCGAGGTCGCGGGCCCAACCCTCCACGACGTCCATGACGTGCTGAATGGCGGCCGGGTCGGTGGACGGCGATTCGAGGTCGGTCAGGACCTTCAGGTCGGCCATCAGCGCCTGCAGGTCCACGCTGGGGGTGGTGTGGGTCATGGGTGGATGCTACCGCTCGGGCGTGAAGGTCCGCCGAGAAATGGCGCCGACCCCTGTGAAGTGGAGCCGGCGCCGGTGAGGGGCGGGGTTCAGCTGAGCAGGGCGACCTGCTGGGCGTCGATTTTCAGTTTGGCGCTGCCCTTGAGGTACAGGTCGTGCAGGGCCTGCTTGCCGAACAGGCGTGCGAGGTGAGCGCTGGTCATTTCGATGGTTCGGCCGGCGACCTTGAGGCGGACGACGTCGAAGGTACCGGGGACCCAGGAGCAGGACAGTTCGTGCATGACAGACCTCCGGAAAGAAGAGATGCTGAGGGCCAGGAACCGCCTGGGCGGCCCCAGCAGGACTGAGGGTGAACAGCGTGAGGGTAGGTGGGTGACGTCAGCGGAGCGTCCGCTGGCGTCAGGGAGGGAGAGCCGGATGGGCCGGTAAGATCAGGGTAAGCCAGCCCTGTTTGGAAATAGAAAGACCCGTTCCACTTTCCCTTTAGCGAGAGATCATGAACCCGGCCGCGCGGCTGGGTGGCGGTTTTCAGCGATCCAGACGGAAGCGATTCCAATTCCTGCTTCGGTCCAGTCACGCGGGCTGGTCAGCGCCGACACGTGCGCTCCCTGACTGTTCCGTCCACGGTTGCGGTCCGGCGACCACCGGCGCCCGGCCCTCCTGTGCTTGACTGGAGAGCATGACTCAACCCACCCCCGGCCCGGAGAGCCTGCTCGCGCTGGTGTTCCCGTCCGACCCTCAGGTCAGCCCGGACGGCACGCGCGCCGCGTTCGTCCTCACCCGCACCGAGGAAGAAGACCCCCACAAGCCCGACGCGGCCTTCGCGAAGCCCCGCTACAAATCCCAGATCTGGCTCGCGGACGCGCAGGGCGCCCGCGTCCTGACGCGCGGTGAGGGCCGTGACGGCAGCCCCCGCTGGTCCCCGGACGGTCAGACCCTGGCCTTCACCCGCAAGGTCGGGGACGGCGCGCAGCTGCACCTGCTGCCCCTCGCAGGCGGCGAGGCGCAGGTCATGACCCGCTTCCGGGGCGGCGTGCAGGACCTGCAGTGGAGCCCCGACGGGCAGTACGTGGCGTTCATGACGACCGCCGACGACGAGGACAAGCGTGACGAGCGCGGCGAGGCCCGCATCATCACCAAACCCCGCTACCGCTTCAACGGCCGCGACTGGCTGCCGGAACGCGCCGCGCGTCTGTACCGCCTGCACGTTCCCAGCGGCGAGCTGCGCGAGTGGCACGCGCCGGAGGTCGAGCTGGGCGGCGTCACCTGGCTGCCCGACAGCAGCGGCGTGCTGTTCGTCGCCGCGACCGACGAACTGAGCGGCGCTCACTGGCAGCAGGAGGTCTGGCACCTGTCCCTGCACGGCACGCCCCGGCAGGTCACGCGCTGGGCGTCCGCCGTGACCGCCGTCATCCCCCACCCGGACGGGCAGCGGTTCGCGCTGGTGGGCCGCCCCGCCGGGCAGGGCAACACCGAGCACACCCACCTGTACCTCCTGCCCCTGACCGGCGACGCCGCCCCGGTGCGGCTGGACGCCGGGCACGACCACCCGGTCGGGAACGGCGTGGGCGGCGACTGCCACGTGGGCGCCATGCCCGAGAAACCCGCATGGCTGGACGACCGCACCCTGCTGTTCAGCAGCACCGTGCGCGGCAGCTGCGGCCTGTTCACCGCCACCCTGGCCGCCGACGGCCAGTCCGGCTCCGTGCAGCCCCACACCCACGACCCGCAGGGCGTCATCCCGGCCTTCACGGCGCGCGGCGGTGGCCTCGCCCTGATCCGTGAACGGGCCGACCGGTTCCCCGAAGTCATCCTGAACGGTCAGCCGGTCACGGACCTGCACGCGAACCTCCCCTTCCCGCCCCGCACCCCCGTGCGCGTGCCCTTCCCCACCGAACTCGGCGAGGGCGAAGGCTGGATCATCCTCCCCGACGGCACCCACCCCGTCCCCGCCCTGCTCAGCATTCACGGCGGCCCCCACACCGACTACGGGCACGCCTTCACGCACGAATTCCAGCTGTACGCCGCGCGCGGACAGGCCATCTGCTACAGCAACCCCCGCGGCAGCCTCGGCTACGGACAGGCCTGGGTGGACGCCATCCACGGCCGCTGGGGCACCGTCGACGCCGACGACCTCCTGACCTTCTTCGACGCCTGCCTGGACACCCAGCCCCGCCTGGACCGCACGCGCACCGCCGTGATGGGCGGCAGTTACGGCGGCTTCATGACCAACTGGATCACCGCGCACACCACCCGCTTCCAGGCGGCCATCACCGACCGCAGCATCTGCAACCTCCTGAGTTTCGGCGGGACCAGCGACATCGGCCTGCGCTTCTGGGACGACGAACTCGGTCTGAACTTCCACCGCCGCGCAGACGCCCTCAAGCTCTGGGACATGAGCCCCCTGCAGTACGTCGAGAACGTCCGGACGCCCACCCTGATCGTCCACTCGGTCCTCGACCACCGCTGCCCCATCGAACAGGCCGAACAGTGGTACGCCGCCCTCACCCTCCACGGCGTGCCGGTGCGCTTCGTGCGCTTCCCCGGCGAGGACCACGAACTGAGCCGCTCCGGCCGACCGGATCGCCGCCTCACCCGCCTGACCGAATACCTGAACTGGCTCGACCGGTACCTCGTGCCCAGCACCGCACCCGCCGAAACCATCACCGCCTGACCCAGGCAGCAGAGCGGGGCGGAGGTTCGCCGTGAACCTCCGCCCCGCCCGACGAGAAGGGGCCGGACACGTGGTCCGGCCCCTCGTTCAGCGGGTGTTACTCGTCGTCGCGACGGTTGTTCCAGCCGCGGTCCGCGCGGGCGCGGGGTCGGAACTCGCCGCCCTGCTCGGCGGGACGGTCCTCGCGGGGACGGAACGCGGGGCGGTCGCCGCCACGGTCCTCGCGGGGGCGGAAGCCGCCACGGTCACCGCCGCGGTCGCCACCCTGGAAGCCGCCGCGCTCGCCGCCACGGTCTTCACGGGGACGGAAGCCACCACGGTCGCCACCCTGGAAGCCGCCGCGCTCGCCGCCACGGTCTTCACGGGGACGGAAGCCGCCACGGTCACCGCCACCCTGGTACCCGCCGCGGTCCTCGCGGGGGCGGAAGCCACCACGGTCGCCACCGCGGTCTTCACGGGGACGGAAGCCGCCACGGTCACCGCCGCGGTCGCCACCCTGGAAGCCGCCGCGCTCGGCGCCACGGTCCTCGCGGGGGCGGAAGCCGCCCTGACCCTGGCTTTCGCGCATTTCGCGCATCTCGCGGCGCAGGCCACGGATTTCCTTGCCCTGCGCTTCGAGCAGTTCCTTCAGTTCGGCCAGGACGGCCATCAGTTCGTCGGCGTCGATGAATTCTTCCTCGAAGTCCTCACCTTCGGCGCCGTCGGCACTGACGCTGGTTTCAGCGGCGGCTTCCTCGGCGTCAAGCACGGGGTCCTCGTCGGGTTCGCCTTCCAGCTGGGGGATCAGGTCACGCAGTTCTTCTGGCGTCTGCTCACCGGGGCGCAGCTCGTTGTTGTCAGTCATGGGTTTTTCTCCTTTGATTCCTGCCGCCGCCACCTGTGCGCGCGCGTTTGCGCGGCCGGGGCACGGGCTCCCGGAGGCCGGGGCGTGTGCGGGCGTGCCCCCGAGTGTACCACCCGTCAGCGCGGGCCGGGCGTTGCGCGGGCGTTCATGCTGCTGGCGTCCGGTGGGCGGCGCTCAGCGGCGGAAGTACGCGCGCAGGCCCGCGCGGACCACCAGCCACACGATCACGGCGTCCACGGCCGCCAGCAGCAGGGCCAGCAGCGGGTTCCATGCCGCACCGAGCCACAGGGCCAGGAAGGTGAACACGGCAGACGCCGTGGCGATCAGCGTGGCGAAGCGGCGGGCGTTGTCGTCCGGCGTCCAGGAGTTCAGGTCCATGCGCGCAGCGTGACACGCGCGGCCCGCGCTTCGTGTCCCACACGCGACTATCGGACTTCTGAATGCGGGGCATCCGCCGGGCTGATGGGGCGGGCAAGGGGAAGGCAGGTCACGGCGCGGTCAGCTGCCCCGCCTATACTGCCTCTCATGAAGCGTGCCGCTCTCCTCCTGCTGGGCCTGCTGGCCACCACCGCGTCCGCGCAGCGCACCGTGAACATCGGGCTGGGGTACAACCCGGACGTGCAGTTCACGCCGTTCTACGTGGCGGACAAGCTCGGGTACTTCCGCGCCGAGGGCCTGAGCGTGAAGTACCAGCACGGGTACGTGTCGCAGCTGCTGCCGCTGCTGCTGCAGGGCAAGCTGGACTTCGTGGTGGGCGACCCGGAGGACGCGATCTTCGCGCGCAATCAGGGCGCGGACGTGCGGTACGTGATGACGATGTACCAGAAGAACCCGGTGACGGTGTTCAGCTTCTCGCCCCTGAACAGCCCCGAGAGCCTGAAGGGCAAGTCGGTGGGCATCCCGGGGCCGTTCGGCAGTTCGTACCACGCGATTCAGGCGGTGCTGGACAGCGCGAACCTCACCGAGGGGCGCGACGTGCGCCTGAACAGCATCGGGTTCACGCAGGTGGACGCCGTGCGCGCCGGACGCGTGGACGCCGCCGTGGGCTACGCGAACAACGACGTGCTGCAGCTGGCCCGCACCAGCGGGAAGAAGGTGTACACGCTGGACGTCACGGACGCCTACCCGATGGTTGGCGTGGGCCTGATCGGCACCGGTAAGAGCCTCACGGGCGACCTGGCCCGCAAGGTCGTGCGCGCCAGCCAGCGCGGCCTGAAATTCACGGTCACCGACCCGGCCCGCGCGTTCAAGCTGGCGCAGCCCGTGTTCGGCGCGAGCGGCAGCCTGGACGTCCTGAAGGCCAGCGTGCCCCTGATGACCGGCCCCTACGCGCAGGCCAACGGACTGGGCGCCATGAACCCCAGCGCGTGGACGAAAGCGGTCGCGGCCCTCGTGAAGCAGGGCAAACTGCCCGCCGGGGCGAAAGCCACCGACTACTACACGAACGCGTTCATCAGCAGAACCCTGAAGTAACGGCGGGACAGCACACCAGGGGCGGCGCGCAGCAGGACGGGGGTGCCGCCTCTGCTGCGTCCACCCGCCCGGACCCGCCGGATGCGCTAGGCGTGATGGCCTAGCAGCGTCATGTTCTCGTGACAGGCGCCGCGCGGCCCTGCTACGCTGACCCCATCACCGAAAGGAGGTGCCAGCTATGACCAACATCACTGAAGTCCAGACCGCCGCACACGGAGTCCTCGCCAATGCAACCTGGAGTGATTTTGACGCAACACCACTGGCCGCCTCTGCCTTCGGGCTCCACACCCTGCACTGACCATCGGCGGCGCCCATGAGCGCCCGCACCCACGACCCATCCGAACACGACTGGACGGACCAGGACTGGCTGGATGACCCCTGGACCGACGCTGCCGAACCCCGGCGGCGCGGCAGGAAGAAACCCGTCGGACGGCGACAGCTGGCCCAGCTGACCGCCGACGAGGACAGCGAACAGGACGACGTGATCCGCCGCCTGCGCGACCTCGGGCACGTCACCGAGATCGTCGCGGAACTCAAGAGCGGCAAGGAAGCCACCGCGTACGTCGCCCGCGGCCCGCGCGGCAGCGTCCTCGTGAAGCTCTACCGCGACCTGCAGGCCCGCTCCTTCAAGGACGATCACCTGTACCGCGCCGGGCAGGTCATCATCAAAGACCGCGACCGCCGCGCCATAGAGGGCCGAACCCGCGCCGGCCTGGACATGCTCCAGCAGGGCTGGGTCGCCGCCGAGTACGCCCACCTCTGGGAACTGTGGACCGCCGGACTGAACGTCCCCGAACCCCTCGTCGGCCCGCACCCCTACGACTACACCGCCACGTACCCCGCCGTCCTGATGCGCCTGATCGGCACCGAAGACCACGTCGCCCCGCGCCTCAGCGACGCGCACCTGACCCCCGAACAGGCCCGCAGCGCCTGGAACCAGAGCCTGGACGGCATGGCCGACCTGCTCCGGCTCGGGTACGCGCACGGCGACTACAGCACCTACAACCTGCTCTGGTGGGAGGACACCGTGACCATCATCGATTTCCCGCAACTTTCAACCCGTCAGAACCCGCACTTCCGCGACCTGCTCGCCCGGGACGCCCAGAGCCTCGCCACCAGCTTCCGCAAACACGGCATCCACGCCGACGGCCCCGGCGTCCTGCGCGACGTGCAGCGCCGCGCGCAGGGCCCCGCACCCGAACCGCGCCTGCTGCTGCCCTAACCATGCCCGCCCCACCAAAACAAGAGGGGCACCCGCACGAGCCACGCCGTACAACTGGGGAACGCCCGGACCACCGGGCCCAGCGCACCGCTGCAAGGAGTTCCCATGAAACGACTGCTCGTGACCGCCGCCGCCCTCCTGACCCTCGCCAGCACCGCCAACGCCGGGGGAGGCGCCATCCAGACCTGTCACCCCGGCGAGATCTGCCGCCTGAAATAACGTCACTCGACGCGCGCCCCCGCTCCGGCCGGGGCGCGCGCCGCTGCACTGCCGTACCCTGAACGGCATGCGCGTCCTGGAAACCTGCCTGTACGTCGATGATCTGGACCGCGCCGAGGCGTTCTACAGCGGAACGTTGGGCCTGACCCTGCACGGGAAGGTCGCCGGGCGGCACCTGTTCTACCGGCTGGACGGCAGCATGCTGCTGATCTTCGACCCGCGCGCCAGCGCCCAGCCCGGCGACGTGCCCCCGCACGCCGGGAGGCCCGGCGGGCACGCCTGCCTGACCCTCGACCCCGCCCGGACCGACGAGTGGGCGGCGAGGCTGCGCGCCGCCGGACTGACCGTCACCCGGTACGCGTGGGGTGACCGGGGCGAGAGCCTGTACTTCCATGACCCGGCCGGGAACGTGCTGGAACTCGCCCCGCCGCGCATCTGGGGCCTGAGCTGAGCCAGACAGACCCTAGGGGTCCTGGGTGGCCCGCAGGGTCCAGCCGCGCCCGTCCGCCCCGCTCAGCCGCAGCGCCGAGATCGGCTCCAGCGGGAGCAGCAGCTGCGTGAACGCCACGCGCCCACCCGCCGCGAACACCTCCAGCGTGCAGGCGTCCAGCAGCACCCGCACTTCCCCCGCCGCGTCCGGGAGGGCCGCCGTGAACGTTCCGGCGAACCCGTCCAGGCCCTCCGGCGCCCCGCGCGTCAGGTGCAGGCCCGCGCCGTCCAGCCACAGGCGCGCCTCCTCTCCCCCACTCGACCGCAATTCCAGCGTCCAGGGGGCCGCGGGCAGCCGCAGGTCCAGCGGAACGCCCGGCCCGACCTTCAGCACCTCCCCGTCCGGCAGGCGCAGCGCCACGTGCCGCAGGGCGTCCAGTTCCCGCACCGGCACCTGCGCCAGCACCCACCCCGCGCCGTCCGGGACGAGCGTCAGTTCGCGCGGGACGGTCAGCACGCCCTGCCACGGCTGAGTCGGCAGGTGGTTGGCGTACACCCAGTTGTTCAGCCACCCCAGCCACACCCGCCGCCCCGGCTGAGGCAGGTCACTGAACGTGATCGCCGCGTAGAAGTCCTTCCCCGCGTCCGCCCAGCGCGCCCCCTGCGACGGCGTGAACGCACGCCCGTCGAAGTCCCCCACCCAGTACTGCGCGCCCGTCCCACCCTGCGGCCCACCCTCGAACACGTCCACCTTCAGCACCCACCGCTTCTGCCCCGCCACCACCAGCGGGAACAGGTCCGGCACCTCCCAGATACCCGCCACGCCACCCGCCGGACCGAACACACTCACCCGCGACCACACCCGCAGGTCCGGCGACGTGTACACCCCCACCTGCCGCTCGTCCGGGTGCACCACCACACTCACCCACCCCCCCGACGGCTCGTGCCAGAACACCTTCGGATCCCGGAAATCCTGCTTCCCCTCATCCAGCACCGGCTCCGGCGGCCCGAACGCCCAGCTCTCCCCACCATCCCGGCTGACCGCGAGGTACTGCGCCTGATGGTAGAAGCCGTTCCCCGTGAACATCGCCACCACCGGCGGCCCCCCCTCCCCCAGGCCCGACGTGTTCCGCCAGTCCACCACCGCGCTCCCCGAGAACACGTCCAGCCCCTCCCGCCACGGCAGCGCCACCTCATGCTCCACCCAGCGCAGCAGGTCCACGCTCGACGCGTGCCCCCAGCTCATGTACCCGTGATTCCCCGCGCGCGGATTGTGCTGGAAGAACACGTGATACCGCCCCCCCACGAACACCAGACCGTTCGGGTCATTCAGCCAGAACCGCCGGGCGGTGAAATGCACACGCGGACGCAGGACAGCCATACCGCCACTATGCACCCCGTCACCGCACCCCACCACCCACCGCACAGCCCGATACTGAACACATGCCCCCAACCCACCCCCTCCGCTCCGTCCTGTACGTCCCCGGCGACAAACCCCGCGCCATCGACAAAGCCCGCACCCTCAGCGCCGACGCCATCATCCTCGACCTCGAAGACGCCGTCGCCCCCGAACACAAACCCGCCGCCCGCGACCACATCCGCCACGCCCTCCAGACCCCCTGGCCCATCCCCGTCCTCATCCGCGTCAACGCCCTGAACACCCCCTGGGAACACGACGACCGCGAACTCGCCCTCACCGCCGGCGCCAACGGCATCGTCCTCCCCAAAGTCGAACGCGCCCACGACGCCCACGCCCTCAGCCTCGGCCTCCCCCTCTGGGCCATGATCGAAACCCCACAAGGCGTCCTCAACGCCCCCCACATCGCCGCCGTGCCCGGCGTCACCACCCTCATCGTCGGCGCCAACGACCTCGCCCGCACCCTGCGCACCCAACCCCACCCCGACCGCACCCCCCTCCTGCACGCCCTGAGCAGCGTCGTCCTCGCCGCCCGCGCCCACGGCAAAACACCACTCGACGCCGTCTACAACGACATCCGCAACCCCGACGGCTTCACCCGCGAATGCCAGCAGGGCCGCGCCCTCGGCTTCAGCGGCAAAACCCTCATCCACCCAGGCCAGATCGAAACCGCCAACCAGGCGTTCGGGGTCACCGCAGCCGAAGCCGACCACGCCAGGGAATTGATCAACGCGTGGGACGCTGCACGCGCCGAAGGGAAAAGCATCGCCACCCACCAGGGAGCGCTCGTGGAGCAGATGCACGTGGACGAGGCGCGTGAGGTGCTCGCGCTGTACGCGGCGACGAATCGGGGTGATCGTCAGGTGGGCTAGAAGTCCGAAATGATGCGGAAGGTGGGCGCCTGCGGCGGGCTGCCCCACCCCCCAGCCCCCTACCCCAGGGGGGCAGGGGGAG
>NZ_BMQN01000011.1 GCF_014648135.1 Deinococcus sedimenti
CAGGTCGTGTCCGCGGCCCGGTGCAACAACTTGGTCGAGCAGTCGCATCGACCCACACGGCAACAACCGCGCAGCGTCCAGAGCCGCCTCTGGACGCGCAGTCAGCGCGGGGAGCAGCGAAGTCAACTGGGATTCAAACGACGACAGAGAACGCAAGAATTCCTGGCCCTGCATGCCCGAGTCTCGAACCTTCACCGCCACACTCGGACAACCGTTTCCGCCGATCTTCGAAGACGCAACCAGACCGAGACACTTCGCCTCTGGCGAGAAGTGATGCAGCAGGTCGCTTGATTCTCAAGCGATCTGCTGAGCTTCTTCGGCTCCGCCGAGGTTAAGTTGCCAGAACCCTTCGAGCCCAGGTTCACGAGCCCAACGGCCGGAGCAGACGTCACGTCCGCCGTGACATCCGCCGCGTTGCGGCGCAGCTTCGTGATTCGTGGCCCAAGCACTGCCCCCGACCTGGTGGGTCCCCACCGCCTCGGCGCTACACTCGCCGGGGAGGTAAGGCGTGAACACACGGCTCAGGTGGGCGCTGGTGGTCGGCGCGGTAATCTTCGCATGGTTCGTATGGCCGACACGGTACGACCGGTACACGTACCAGGGCATGACGGTGCTCCGGGACCGCTGGCGGGGCTGCGAGAAGATCCTGACGCCCGCAGGGCCGCGCTCAATCGGTGGAGACGCGAGGTGCTTCCTGCCGGGTGAGGATAAGACTCCATCGGTGATTCACGTCCTCGCGGACGCGGAGTTGACCGCTCCGGACCACGTGACCCAGATCGTCGATGACGTCATGCAGGGCGCTGGCTTCATCAATGACACTTCATCGCGGCAGCGGCAGGTGATGGATGGGCTGGACGTCACCGTGACGCTCGACCGGCCGCTGCCAGTGCTGCGAGTGATCAACCACTCGTCGTGCATGGTGGAATGGTTCTCGCTTCGGATTCTTTCGCGCGGGGAGGAGTTGAAGCCGGTCAGGGTCGACATCGGTCATTTGGAACCGGGACAGGAGAGGCAGACGGACCTGCCGGTTCGGATCTTTCCGACAGACCCACAGATCACCCTCGAGAACGTGACCTTCCATGATGGAGACTGGGACCTGCAAAATTCATTCTGCGCCACACCCTGACCTCTGCCGCGCCACGAGGAACGGGCCAGAAGTACGCCAAACCGGACCCCGTCACCGAGTAAGCACCCGTCATGACATCAGGCCCCCCGATTCGCTCGGAGGGCCTGATGTCAGTCCTTCAGCGGCAGCTGTTGCCGGTCGTGTGGGTGGTCACCAACGAACCGTTGATGGTCACGCTCACGCCCGCCATCCCGGGGCACGCGGTCCCGGTCGGTGAAGCCAGGGACGACGACGCGGACGAGTTCGTTTCCGAGGACATCTCCTGCTCCTCGCCGTACGTCCCGGCGAGGTTCACGGTCGCGAACGACCGCGGGTACCGGGCCGAAGAGCAGGTGATCCAGGCGTTGGCCCGGATGCCCGGCGCGGACACCATTGGGGGGGGTTGGGGGGGGTGCGAGTGGCGGCGCTCGGGGTGACTGGCGTGGATTCGCTCGTGAAATTGTGCGTGCTGGACGGCATGAAAAATGCCTTCCTCACAGGAGGGCCAGGAAGGGGCCTCCGAGCGCCGCTGAGGGGTACAGGAGGGGGGGCAACGGGTGGCTTATATCGGACAACTCAGGCGTTTGGTGTTCCGCGCGGCCGGGCGGACTCTGCGGATGCACCTGCGGACCTGTGGAGCTGGGGCGGAAGGATGGCCCGGACGTTCGGACGTCGAACAGACATTTCTCTTACCTAAAAACAATTAGGTAAGATAAGGCATGCCCGCTCTCCGGACAGCCCCATGACACTTGACCACTACCGCGGCGACCGTCTCGCCCAGGCGCAGACCTGGGCTGGGCTGCCAGATGACGAGCTGCGCCGCCGCGCCGTGCAGGCCGCCGGTGAAAAAGACGTCGACGGCCTGATTGCCCTCACCCAGGCGTATCTCACCCACGAGGGTGCCAGTGGGCTGCTCACCAGTCCCCGAACTGTCGAGGCCTACACCCTCGGCGTACGGCAGTTCATAGAGCACGCCACCTTAAACGCCGTCAATCTCCTGCGGCCCGGCCGCCGTGACGCGTCGGGCTACGTGGCCGCAATGCTCAGCGCGGGCCGCAAGCCCACCGGGGTACAGCTCAAGGTGGCGGCCGCAAACTGCCTGTACCGCGCGCTCCGCTGGGCGGGTGCCACCGACGCCGACCCCTTCAAGGACGTCAAGATCCCCAAAGACCGCACGCCTGGGATCGTCAAACGCCCGCCGTACCAGGAAGACGAACTCGCGGACGTCCTCGATCACGCGGACGTGCACGTGAAGTTCCTGCTGTTTCTCACGGCGCACGCGGGCCTGCGGATCAGTGAGGCGCTCGCCCTGACGTGGGAGGACCTGGACGAGGCGAACCGGCGCGTCCACGTGCGCAGCGGCAAGGGCCGCAAGGAGCGCCTGGTCGCCATGAGCACGAGCCTCGCCCGCGCCACCCGCCACTACCGCGGCCTCTACGCGCCCGGCGGTCCCGAGCACACGGACGGCAAACGCACCACACCCCGCGACCGCGTGTTCCGATACGCCTCACCCATGACCGCCCGGTATCACCTGGACAAAGCCTTCCAGGCCGCCGGTGTGACGTTCCGAGGCTTTCACCCAGGCCGCAAGTACGCCGGGACGCGCCTGCTGCAACAGGTAAAGGACTTCGGGCGGGTCGCGGCGCACCTCGGACACGAGAGCATCGACACGACCCGCAAGGGCTATGCGAAACTTGCCACCGATGACCTCAAGGATGATCTGGTTGGCTGGTAACCGCATCTGGTACTGCCACACCAGGAGACTCCCCGGGCTCAACACCCGACTCGTTCTCAGCCTGACCGACCGGCTGACGGCGCGCGCCCCCAACCGCCGCCGCGACCCATTCCTGCAATTCGGCCAGCTGCGCGGCATTGGCCAGATCGTGGTGATTCACCCCACCACCTTGACATGTCACGCCCACGCCCGCTGCCGCACCTGACACACGTCACCCGGCCCGCCACCGCCACGCCGACAGATCCACCCACTCCGCCGTGCCCCCCACCCCCGCGCCTTGCACCTCCGCCCGCGTCAACGAGAGCCACAACTGCTGATACGCCGTCTCCTGCCACTCGAAATCCGCTGGGACCATCAACCCACCGTCCAGGACGGCGCCCTCCAGCAGGACCGTGATCACGCTGGGCCGCACCAGCCAAGCGCTGGTCACCAGCAGCGCGGGCAGCGCCTCCGGCACGATCCCCTGCGCCCGTAACGCGTCATCGTTCTGGGCCATCAGCCGGACGATTCCCAGCGGCTCGTGATGCCGGTAAGCACCCACCCGGAGACCCCCTGCCCACACGTACCGCTCCAGCGGCATGCCTGGCACTGACCGTGTCACCTCCGCACCCCAGACCACCCGGCCGTCCGCATGCACCGCCCGCAGTGGTGTCCACAGGTCCGCGCCGTCCACGACCGCCGCGCCTTGCACCAGGGCACACCCCGCCGCGACAGCCGCGCCTTGCAGTTCCAGGTGATCCGCCAAGGTCAACACCGTGGCCTGAACTGTGCTCCGGAGCAGGGCCCGCTCTGCACGACTCCTCAGATCGAAGCTCCCCCCGCGCCCCACGGCACGGGCGCCCTGGACGATAAACGACTCGTACCCCCCAGGCCCGTGCAGCGTGAAGGCCGCAACACGGCCCTCCCGCATCGATACGTCCACCTGCTCGGCCGGTCCGGCCTCCGTCACCTCCCGAACGAGGTGCCGCGCCGGGTCAAGCGCGCTCGTCACTGCCGGGACGCGCCGGCGACGCCAGAAGGACTGGAAGAAGGTCATGCGTTCACCGTAGCTGCGCTCGGGGTGACGGGCGATCACCCCTACGACCCGCACACTGCCGGACATGATTCCCGCACTCCAGCAGCTTCTGGTCGCGCCGGACGGCGCGCTCCCCACCGCCCACGCGGTCACCCTGGCCCACACATCCCCCACGGGCGACACCACCAAGTTCGCCGTGCTGGCCACCACACCCGCCGCGGCACGTCGCCTCCGGGCGCTCATTCCCCTGATCGATGGCCAGACCTCAACCGACCATCACCTCGTGACGCAGGGGGATGAGCACTGGCTCATCACGGCGGCCGGCCACGCAGGTCGCTTGCGCCCAGCGCCTCACGGGGGCTTCAACCTCAGTACCCGACACTTTCCCGGGGGGCTTGAGAAAGGTCGGCTGAGACGCGAGAACAGAACGCGTCTCCCGATGTCCTGGCCAAGCTGACCCGCTGCTTTACCGCGCACTTCCCGGAGTTCCGAAAGAACCAGGTCGAGCTGCTTTCCCTCATGGTGCTCGCACTCCTTGGGGGCAAGGACGTCCGGCATGCCGAACTCGCCGCGCGCTTCCCAGGAAGCGCGCAGACTGACTCTGTCATCCGCCGTGTGGAACGCTTCTTTGACCGGCATCCCATTCAGCCAGCCGACGTCGCCCGGGTCGTCCTGACGCTCCTTCCGTCCGCGCAACCACGCGAATTCATCCTCGACCGGACAAACTGGAAATACGGGCAGACCGACGTGAACGTCCTGCTCCTGGCCGTCATCTGGCGGGGCGTCGCGATCCCCCTCCTCTACGAGCTGCTGCCCCATGGGGGCGGCAGCCATACGGAGATCCGGCACACCCTGATGGACGATGTCCTCTGTCTGCTTCGTGCAGCGGACATTCGGGTCCTCTACGCCGACCGTGAATTCATCGGCTACGACTGGATTCAGGGACTGGCGCGCCGTGGAATTCCCATCTGCGTGCGACTGAGGAGTGACACGCTGATGGACGACTGGACCGCACAGGACTGGCTGAGTCGTTTGCAGACCGGCATGGCCGGTCTGCTGGTCGATGACACGGTGGTCTACGGGCAACCGATGAATGTGGTTCTGACGCACACGCGAGATGGTGAGGCTCTGATCATCGCCAGTAATGCGGGGTCAGTGACAACGATCCAGACGCGATATCGCCGGAGGTTCCTGATCGAATGCCTCTTCAGAGCACTGAAGAGCAAGGGCTTTCAACTGGAGGGGACGCACATGACGCTCCACGATCACGTGGAGCGCCTGCTGTGCCTGTTGACGTTGACCTACACGTGGTGTGTGCTGGTCGGGATCACGTTGGACTGCCCGAAGAAGGCGCATGGTCGCCGAGCCTGGAGCGTGGTGAAGATGGGCTTGCGAGAACTGGTCCGGTCGTTCAGCCGGGAGTCATCACGCCTGTGTGACTTGATCCACCTGTTGGTGGCGTCCCAGACGAAATCGCCGGAAAGTGTCGGGTACTGAGGGCTTCAACCTCGACGACGGCTTCGAGCATCACCTCGGCCACCTGCCCACGTCTCAGCTGGACCGTGCCGTGCAACTCGCTTCAGACCACCTCAACGCGGCGCATCAGGAGGCCAAATGAACCCCACGGATACTATTGTGCTCATCACACTCGTCCTCCTGGGGGCCGTCAGCGCTGCTAGCGCCTCGCGGATCGGCGGCACGCTCCCCTTCACGCTGCTCCTCCCACCGGCCGCCGTCCTCAGCGTGACCCTCCTCAGCCACCCCGCCGGACTCCTCGTCGCGGCCGCCCTGACCGTTCTTGCCTTCACGTTGACCTTCACGCCCAGAGCGACCGCACTCCCCATCACCTCCAGGGACGCTCTCCTGATCACCCTTACCCTCTTTATCGGCCTGGTCGGTTACGCCACCCTGCAAGGCGGGGTGCCCGCCCCTGCGTACGCCATGATCATTGGCCTGACCGCGGGGTGCCTCGGCGCCGTTCATGCACTGAACCCCGCGCCAGAACTCGCCCTCTTCGGACGCCATGGCTGGCACACCGCACTCGCTCTGTTCACCCTGCTCACTTTCGCGATCGGCGCCACCTTCACGGAGTGGTTGGGCCTCCTCAGCGCTGCTACCCTCCTCCTGATCACGTTCGGCCTGCGCGCCCTCCAGACCCGCCAGTCACCTCTAGGCGACTCACGCTGACGCCATGCACGGGTACCAGCACACCACCGTCAACCTGACCGCCACGTCCATCACGTGCGGCGCCCTGATCCTCGCGGGATACGCAGAAACCGCCCTGGCCCTCGGGGCGGGTCTCGCCTTCGGCACACTCCTCGTCACGCCAGATCTGGATCTGCACCGCAACGACGCCAGGCGCCGCTGGGGCAAGCTGCGCTTCATCTGGGCACCCTACGCCGCCCTCAGTCGCCACCGCGGCATGAGCCACACCTACCTCGCCGGACCCACGATCCGCCTCGCGTACCTCGCCCTCTGGGCGGCACCCCTGGCGTGGGGCGCACAACACTTGCAGATCACCCCGACGCTCCCCAGCTGGAACCACATGACCATCGCGATCATCGGGTACTTCCTCGCACAGTGGCTTCACCTCCTGTGCGACGGAATCGTTCCGCTGGGCCGCTCAGACCACTCGCGTCACTGAATCCGTCACCGCCGCATCCAGGACAGCGTGAATCACGTGCGCGGGCAGAGGCTCGCTCCAGAGAATCTCCGCGCACGCCAATGCCCCCACCGGTTCCCGGTATGGCCGCGCTTCGCGCAGCGCCACGTACACATCTGCCGCCGCAACCAACGCCGTCAGATCCGGCAGCGCGCGCAACTGGTCCGGGTACCCCAGACCATCCAGGCGCTCATGGTGATGCCGAACCGCATGCAGCAGGGCCGCCGGCGCGTCCGGCCACCACGTCCGGATCAAGCCCTCCCCTTCCACCGGGTGAGCCCGCACCAGTGTCCATTCCGACTCGGAGAGGGCGCGCTCGGCCATCAGGATGTCCAGCGGCACGCTGATCTTCCCCACGTCGTGCAGCAATCCTGCCAGATACGCCAGATCAGGATCGACGTGGAGGGATGGTGCAGCCTGCCGCGCCAGGCGCGCGACGTCCAGGGCGTGCTCACGCCCACAGACGTCAAGGACGCCACGAACGGATGGCCAACGGTTGATGTCGTACATACCGGCAGGATCATCGCCGTAGGGGTGACGAGCGGCCCCTCACCGCCCCCCCCGCCGGGGGGGGTACCCATCACCGGTCACCCCTACGACACGCACCGTACAGCCATGCCAACCGACCAGATCACAGGGGCATCATGACCAACCACACGCCACCCCCAGTGGAACGCCACGCCGCACCGTACACGGCCAGCTTCCTCCAGGCGCTCACCCGGTACGGCCATGACACCACCGCCCTCGACCACCCACACCACTCCCCACTCGCGCTGGCCCGGCGCGCCGGCATCCCCGAAGGGCACCTCACCGGCGCCCTGAACCTCATCCAGTTCCCCGTCGTCGAACAGGCCGAACCCGCAGAGGGTGCCCCGCACGGGATGTACATCGGTTCCCACCGGGGACAGGATGTCTGGGCCGCCGACGACCCCTGGGACCTCACGGCCGAGGAGTACGCGCAGGGCCTGGTCGCCTTCCGTCAACAGGCCCCCGCCACGCCCCCCCCACCCACCGCCCGCACCACCGAAGCGCCCACCCCCGAGCGGGAGCGCCCCATGCGAACGGTCATGGACGCCCTTTACCTCCTCGGCCACGGTGACATCCGGCCGGACGAACTCACGCAACCCAACTACCAGGAAAGCCTCCTGCGTGACGGCCGCATCACCCCTGAACAGCTCGCGCAGGCGTACGCCAAGTTCACAGGCACGACCTACATCGCCGCTCGCCGCGACCCACCCCACCCGGACGTGCGCCACATCCTCAGTGACGCCACCATCAACCAGTACCGCATCGTTCCCCACTCCAAACGCGGGAACGTCCTCACCATCCTCGTCCAGGACCCCACCGACACGTTCTCCCTGACCGCCGTCGAGGATGAACTCCAACACATGGAAATCGAGGTCGCCGTCGCGTCCGAACCAGACCTCGACCACCTCATCCTCACCCTGTACACCCGCGCCGCGCAGGACGCCGAACTCGAACGTGAAGCGGCCGGACGCCAGCGAGATCAGGATGTCGTCGACCTCGATTCCGCCGACCCGAACAGCCCGGTCGCCAAACGCATCAGCAGCGCGATCATCGAGGCGGCCAGCAACGACGCCAGCGACATCCACTTCCAGCCGGAACGCACGGGCCTGATGATCCGCGAGCGCCTGCACGGCAACCTCATCGAACGCAGCCTGGTTCCCACCAGCCTCGCCACACAGATGATCAACCGCCTGAAGATGCTCGCCGGCATGAGCCTGGAAAGTCAGCTCCCACAGGACAACCGCATCGCGATCCCCCTGGTCGTCAACGGGAAAGAACAACTGCTCCGCATGCGCGTCTCCAGTCTCCCCAGCAATCACGGCGACAGCATCGTGCTGCGTCTCCTCAAAGACAGCGGCACCCTCCCCACCCTCGACGACACGGGGTTCAGCGAGCACAACCTCGCACTGATGCGGGACGCAGCGACTGGATCCAACGGCCTCCTGCTCGTCACCGGACCCACGGGCAGCGGCAAGACGACCCTCATGCACACCGTCCTCAAGGGACTCAACACGCCCGGCCGGAAGATCAGCACCATCGAGGACCCCATCGAGTACGAGCAGCCCCGCATCGTGCAGACCGAGATCCGGCGTACCGATGACCCCAGCACCTCCCTGAACTTCGCGCGGGTGTTGCGCGCCATCCTCCGCCAGGACCCGGACATCGTGTTCGTCGGGGAGATCCGCGACGAGGAAACGGCCGAGACCTCCGTGCATGCGGCCCAGACCGGACACTTGGTCCTCTCGACGCTCCACACCAACAGCGCCCTGGCCACCATCTCCCGCCTGATCGACCTCGGTGTGCCGGCGTACGCCGTGGCCGAGACGCTCCGCGTGGTCGTGTCCCAGCGTCTCGTGGGCCGCCCCTGCCCGGAATGCAGCGTGGAAGAACTCATGCCTGAGCAGTACGCCCCCACTCCCGGCGCCACCATGCTGCGCGGAACGGGAGAGAAAGGCGGCGTGACGTGCCCCCTGTGTCACGGCCAGGGCGATTACAAGCTCATTCCCGTCCACGAGGTCCTGCCAGTCACACCGGACGTTCGGGCCGCCATTGCAGCCCGCGACCAGGGCGCCCTCGAACTCGCGGCCACCATGGCCGGACTGAAAACCCTTCACCAGGACGGCATGGAGAAAGTCGCGGCGCACCAGGCCAACCTCCACAGCGTCCTGACCCGCGTCAAGTGATCCCCGAGGCCATCATGATTCCAGTCACCCCCGAAAACGTCAGCACCGTCCTCGACGACCTCACCCGCGCGGGCGCCTCCGACATCCAGCTCAAGACAGGCCAGCCCCCCCTGATCGCCCTGCACGGCTCATGGACCCCGCAGACGCAGTACGCCCTCCTGACCGGCAACGACGTCACGAACCTCCACCAGAAACTCTGCCGGGACACCCGCTACCGGGACATCCCGGACAGTCAACCCTGGGACGCCGACTACCGCACGTCCACCAGCCTCAGCAACTTCCGCGTGAGTGGCGGCAAGGAGCACGGGCGACCCTACCTCGTCCTGCGCCCTCTCCCCCGCGAGATCCCCAGCTTCAACGAACTCCGCCTGCTCGACGACGAGATGGGCGAAACGCCGCACGGCGTCGGCCACCTCACCGAGGGCTTCAAGTGGGTCATGCGCCAGAAGCGCGGCCTCATCCTCGTGACCGGCCCGACCGGCAGTGGGAAGAGCACCACCCTGGCGAGCTTCGTCGATCACGTCAACCGCACCCAGTGCCACAACATCATCACGATCGAGGACCCCATCGAGTTCGTGTTCCGCAGTAAGCAGAGTCAGATCCTCCAGCGGGAAGTCGGAGTGGACACGGGGTCCTTCAGTGGCGCCCTGCGCGCCGCGCTCCGGCAGAAACCGGACATCATCCTCGTCGGCGAGATGCGGGACGCGGAAACCATCAACGCCGCGTTCCGCGCGGCCGCCACCGGCCACCTCGTGCTCTCCACCCTGCACAACAACGAGAGCGCCGCCACGGTCGAACGCATCATCAACGAATTCCCGGCGGAGGAACAGAACCGCGCCCGCCACGCCCTCTCCGAAATCCTCGTCGGCATCTTCGCGCAGCAACTCGTCCCCACCATGGCCGGGAAGCGGCAGGTCATCCATGAAGCCATGGTGCTGACCAGCAACCAGCGCAGCATCATTCGCCCCAACGGCGAATCCGACAACGGCTACCTCCAATCCCTCCGGGACACCCTGAAGACCCGCAACCCGTACGGGAACCGCAGCATGGACAACGAACTCCGGAGGGCCGTGCAGGCCGGCCTCATCAGCGAAGAGGTCGCCCGGGAGTACGCCATCCAGCCCGACAAGTGGAGTGGCGAATGAACATCCTGTACGTCGACGGCACCCAGGCCCTCCTCCTGGGCCCCACGAAAACTACGGAACAGGGTCCCCTCAAGAACCTGCGCGCCATGGCCAGCAGCATCAAAGCCAAAGGCCCAACCGTCCTGGTCCTGCACGGGCAGCTTCAGCAGGAGAAGGCGCCCCCCTCCGTCCCGAAAGACAACCTCCTGCCGTTCCTGGACACGAAATTCCAGGGATTCGTCTCCACCACCCCAGGGGCGGATACCCTGTTCACCCTCCACGACCGGGCCCTGATCGCCCAGGTCAGCGCCGCCGCGCGTGGCACTGGCCTCCGCATCACCGAGGTCATTCCCTTCGCCAGTGCGGTCCTCCGGGCCGCTGGCGTCCCCGACAGCGCCGTGATCATCCACACGCTCGACGACTCGTACGAGGTCACGATCGCGTCCCCAACCCAGCTCGTCACCCGAACCCAGACCCGGAATGACCGTCAGGACCTGGAGAAAGTCGCGCAGACCGCCTTGAGTCGACCCGTCGCCAATGGCGATACGCCGCACCTCATCCTGATCGGAGCGCCGTCGCCCGCCGTCACCCTGCCCCCCTCGATCACTGCGGAGTGGATGCCGCTCGACGTGGCCCTCCGCGGCGCTCGCGTGCCCGCTCCGAAGCAACCCACCACGACCGGCGCAATCGTAGCCGCGTTCTCCCGCCGTCTGGACGCCGCCACCCCCATCCACCCGAGCCTGTACGCCGCCGTGGCCGTGGCCGCACTCGTCAATGGCGGCCTCTTCGCCTTCGGGACAGCCACGAACGGACAGAATGCCGTCCTGGAAGAGCAGCGGGTCACGCTCGAACAGCAGGCGCTCGAAACCCAGCGCCTCCGGGCCAGCAACGAGCAGCTCGCCACCAAAGTCCAGCAGGCTCGCAACTTGATGGAGAACAAGGGCCCCCTCGCGGCGGACCTGCCGCTGATCGCTGGACGAGCCGGATCCATTCAGGGTGCCCTCGTCCGCCTGGCTGGACCCAACTCACCGACGGAGACCGATACCCGCGCTTTCGGAACGGCTGTGGAGCGCACGTACGACCTGAACGCCACCACCAGAAGCCCCCAGGATCTCGTTCGCGCGTACCAGATGGGCGGCCTCAGCGTCGACGTCCGCAACATTCATTGCAAAGCGCAGGCCTGTGACGTCACGTTCCGCACGGCCCCGATCACGCAGACCCAGCCGAAACCTCCCGTGACACCGACATCCTCAGCGGAGCCCGCGACCGGGGTGGCGTCCACCGCCCCTGCCACTGGAGGCACGCCATGAATCAGAAAGCCCTCGTACCAGCCATTGCCGTCAGTCTCCTGGGCGTCCTGGGCGTCGTGAAAGGCACCTGGCCGATGGTGCAGACGGCCCGCACGGAGCAGGCGCGCCTGCGCAGCGAGATCGAACGCCTCACCGCCGACGCGGCCGCCCTCCCGGCCGAACAGACGCGCGAGGCCACCCTGCTCCGCGAGGACGCTGAACTCCAGCAGAGCCTGCCCGACAGTGAGGAATTACCTCGCGTACTGGACACCCTCCAACTGGCCGCTCAGCGTCTCGGAGTGACCACCGGCAAACTCTCCCGCAGCGTGCGCGTCAGTGAGATTGCGGGCGTGACTGCGGTGGATCTGGACCTGGACATCAGCGGGACGTACGCCCGCACGCAGGCGTACGTGCAGACCATTGCCGCGCTCCCCCGCGCCTTCACGGCCCGCGGGATCAGCCTGTCGGCAGGCAAGGACGGGCAGGTCACGGGCTCCCTGAAGCTCACCACATACACGCGTGACAGCACGCCGGTCAAAGCAGCTGCTCCGACCACGACGCCGACCACCCCGACGACGCCCCCCACCCCGACGACGCCGACCACCCCGACCGGAGGGACACCATGACCACTGACGACCAACAGCGCCCCATCCCCCGACCGGTACCGGCCCGGCCCGCACGGGTCCCTGCACCTGAGGCGGATGCCGGATCGCCTCAGCCCGTGACCACACCCGTTCCTGCTGTGGCTCCCACCCCTGTTCCCCCTGCCAGCACGCCGATGCCTGCACCTGCCGTGACGCCTGCCCCAACGCCAGCACCCGCCAAGTCAGCCCGGCGACCTGTTCCCACACCCGAAGCGCCCACCGCCGCCGCTCCCACTGATCCAGTCCCAGGACCCGATCAGGAACCCGAAGCGCCCGATCAGGCATTTCAGATGCCTGGCCCAGCCGCCGAAGCAGCATCCAGTGAACCTCAGTCGGACTCTCCCACAGCACCACAGGATGCACCCAAGAAACGCGGCCTCAAGAAACCCGCACGTCCTGGAGCAGCGCTCAAGAAACAGAAGAACCCGGTGCAGACTGACCAGAACAGCGTCCCCGCCGCACCCCAGAACGAAGCACCCATCTCCACGAAAGCCACCACGAACGTTCGTATGCCTCAGCCGCGCCTGCTCCTCATGACAGCCGCCCTCAGTGTCCTCGGCGTCGTCCTGATCGCCCGATCACTCCAGCCCAATCCCACCCCTGCCCTGATCCCCGGGCCGCCCGGAACTGCCGCGCCCGTCACCCCCAGTGACGCAGTGACCGCACCACCTCCTGGCAGTGCGGGAGCGCCGGCGTCCCCCAGCACGCCCGGGCCGCAGAGTCCGCCTGTCGCGATCAGCACACCAGCGGGGCAACCCACCCCACTGCCCAGTACCACCCCCGACACGTCTACACCTGCCGCGACGTCGGCGGCCACGCCCGCCAACCAGCCTGGCACGGTTCCTGCCCCCCCTGAATCTGCGGCTGAACAGCCGCCCGTGAAGGCCACCCCCAGCGAGGAAGTCGCGTCGGCGCTCGTCACCCCAGATCCAGCCCTCTCCAGATCGTTCGGTTCAGCAGCCTCCAGCACCGCAGGCGCCTCACGCACCACCGTTCAGAGTGCCGTGCAGCAATCAGCGCCAGCGCCCTTCCAGACTGCCACCCCCACGGTGGTTCCCATTAACGCAGCTCCGGTCGTTGCCGTTCCCGTCGTAAGCGCACCCACGCCGTTGCCCGTTCAGCCGGTAAGCCGGGTCCAACCCGTGCAGGCTGCACCGATCACGTATGCGCCACCCCGGTACGTGCCCCCCGCCCCCGAGGCCGTTCCCCCCCTGCCCGTCACCGCCCAACCCGTCGTGGTCCTTCCCGCACCCCGCCCGCAGAGCACGGGCAGCGCCGTCGCTGTAACCGTCCTCACCCCAGCACCCACCGAGACCGCAGCGGCCCCTGTTGCGCCCGTCACCCCCACGACTGCGCCCGTGACGTACCTCGGAACCGTGGAGGCCGATGGTCAGACCATCGCGCTGCTCACTGTTGGTGGGCGGGATGAGACGGTCGCAGCCGGTCAGGTCATCCCGGGGACCAGCGTGAAGGTGGTGTCGGTCACCCCTACGCAACTCACACTCCGAGACGCAGGCGGCACACGCACCGTGCCGCTCCAGGAGGCCGAATGAACCGCATGTTGACCCTGATGCTGGCCCTGTCCAGCGCGTCCCTCACCGCGTACGCCGCCACCCCGGCGGCCGTCACCGCTGCGCCCGCACTCGCGGTCACGCTCCCCAGCAACCCGAAGCTCGCCAAGACGGTCACCGTCACGCTCCCCAGTGGCGCGCCACTCTCCACCGTCCTGACGGCCATCGCCAAGGCGACTGGCCTCACCCTTCTCTCCCGGGACATCCCGAACGTGCCCGTCACTCTCTCCATCAAGGGCCTGACCGGCAAAGCCGCCCTCGAACGTCTCCTCAGCCTGTACAGCGACAAGATCGCCGCGCAGCTCATCGGCGACACGCTGGTCATCGCCCCACCAGGCGCCATCAACGCCCTGCTGACCGCGCCGAAACCCGTCCTCGTGACCGTCCCCATGCTGCTGACGGCCGATGACGCGGCCCGCCTGGCCACCCTCACCGGCACGACCATTGTGCCCGTGGGTGAGACGAGCATCATCAGCGGTACGGCCGAGCAGGTCGCCCAGGTGCAGGCGCTCCTCACGCCTCAGGTGACCGCGCCCACCGCGCCGGGCGTGGTGACGGAGAGTGTCCCGATGGTGCGGACCGACCCGGAACTGGCTCGCACGACCCTGGCCGCTCTGCACGACGTGAAACTCTTCGCCGCGTACGGTCGAGCGTACCTCCAGGCACCCAGTACCGCCGCCCTGACCGCCGCGAAGATCACCCTCGCGCAGCTGGAGAACGACGCCCCGGACCGGCCAGCAGCTGGGTCTGACCAGGACCCAGTTCCCCTGGCCGTGCCCCCGGCCGACGTGCAGCAACAGCGCACCATTCAGACGTCCCTCAGTGCTGACCTCGTCACCCGCATCGCCGCAAGCGTCAGCAGCACCCTGAAGCCCACCCCACTTGACGCGGGCACGTACGTCATCCGGGGACCCGTGGATGACCTGACCGCCTTCCAGACGGCCCTGAGCGCGGCTGAAGTGCGGGAGGCCATGCGGGTCATCGTGGTGTACACGGATGTGTCCAGCGGGACGGACGCCACTGTGAAGGAGATCTTCCCGAACGCGTCCGTCCGCGTGGTCAGCGGCGGCCTGGAAGTGCGCGCCACGCCGATCGAGCAGGTGCGCGTCAGTGCCTACCTGCGGCAGGTGCGCCTGGGCGCGCCCGCCCCTGCGCCAACGATGGAGGACGTCACCCTGCGCGTCTCGCTCGCGTACGCCACGCCGGCCACCCTCGTGCAGCAGCTGGGCACCCTGTACGCACAGGACGGCACCAAAGGGGAGGGCGGCGAGAAGGCCACGACCGGCACAGCAGCCCAGGGGACGGGCAGCACGGCGGCATCCACTACCCAGGGCGGTACCCCTTCGACCAGTCAGAGCGGAGGGCAGAGCACGGGCGCCACCCTGATCGGGGGCGTGCGGGTGGTTGCGGATGACCGGACGCGAAGTGTGGTCCTCACGGGCAACCCAGACGCTGTGGCCCGCGTGAAGCGCACCATCCAGGATCTCGACGCGCGACTGCCCGATGTCCGAATGGCGCTGCGCATCGAACAGATCAGCGGCAGCAACGGCTCAGACCTCGGCCTTGACTGGAAGGTCGGCGTGGGCGGCTTCAGCATCGGGCACACGGACGGCGCACTCACTGCCGGGTACTCGGCTGGCCTGAGCCCCGTCAGCGTGGAGGCGAAACTCCAGGCAGCCCGCACCAGCGGCCGCGCCAACACCCTGCTCGACACCTCGTTTGTCGCGCAGGACGGGCGGCCCAGTGTGTTCCGCAATGGTGGCCAGCTGCTCCTCCCGGTGACGAATACCAGCACGGGCGGCGGAACGAGCACCACCACGCAGACCCGCGAGACCTACGACTACGGCCTGAACGTCACCCTGACGCCCCGCCTGAGCCCCGACGGCCGCGTGGAACTCCAGATCCAGCTCGACCTGGGGCAGACGCCCCGCGCCGGCGTCCAGAATTCCATCCTCGTCGAGAAGCAGACCCTCACCACGATCGCCACCGTCACCCCGGGCGAGACCCTCCTGCTGGGCGGCGTCCTGTCCACTGATGACAGCGCCACGAAGAAGGGCGTGCCGATCCTCAGTGAAATCCCCGTGCTCGGCGCCCTGTTCGGGAAGACCAGCGTCACGAAGGGCACCAGTGTGCTCCTCATCAGCCTGCAGGCCGCCGACCGGTCCGATACGCGCGGCCCGGCCGCCCCCATCGTGACCCCAGGCGCGGGCGTCACGCAGATCAAGATTCCAGGCCGATAAGCCCGTCCCGTCACCCCCACGTCACCCACACTGCACCCAGCGAGGTAGTCCATGAAGAAGTTCCTCACCGTTGTCCTGACCGCCGTCCTCAGCACCTCCAGCCTCAGCGCCGCGCAGACCCTCACGAATGCCGTGGTCACAGCGCCCGGCGCGCAGCCCATGGTGATGCCCCTCAATGTGCAGCTCCTGCCGTACGGCACCGTCACCATCGCGAACGGCACGTACTTCATCCCGAATTACGAGGGAACCGGCGTGAGCATCTACATCCAGAGCCCGCAACCCATCCGCGTGGCCACGCTGGAGGAGACCGTGCGGTACCAGGCGGAATGGATGCGGATCACGCAGGCGATTTCGTCCGGGCGATCCACCACGCCCGCTCCAGCGCCCCTGGCCGCCACGCTCCCGGTCATGCCGCAGGCCACCGCGCTAGGCCAGGCCTTCCCGACCAATCCGGCAGCTGCCATCAGCGTCCCCAGCGCTGCCCTTCCTCCCATGGCCGCAGCTGCCCTCCCTGCCACGGCGGCGCCTGTAGTGAACTGGACGGCACCGAGCACAGCAGCGGTGAATACTCCCGCGCCAACGCTGGCGAACTTCCCCACTGCGGCAGCCCCCCTCCAGCAACCCGCCGCACCAGCACCAGCAGCCTTCCCTTCGGCGAACAACCTGTTCCAGCAGGCCGCGTTCCCGAGCGCTCCCAGTGCGTTCCCGGCCAATACCAATGCCTTCCCGGCGGCCGCCACCGCCTTCACGCCAACTGCGACGGCTCCGCAAGTGGCCCCTGCAGCTGCCACGCCAGTCCCCAGCATGGCACCGCAGGTACAGCAGGCTCAGTACACCCCCACCACGACGCTCGTCCCCGAGTACCTGCGCGTGAACTTCCGCGGGCGCGGCACCAACGTCACCTACTCACTCAGCAACACCAGCAGCAGCCAGGCCATGCAGATCGACCCCGCCTCCCTGCGCGCCTACCAGAACGGCCAGCCCGTCGAAGCGCAGCTCGCGCAGCGGGACAGCAGCGGCGGCACGAACGGCGTCCTCATGCCCCGCGCGATGCTCGTCGGCACGATCTCCGTCCTGACGCGGTCCGCCGCGCCCATCACGATCACCTGGCAGGCAAAGGACACGCAGGGCCGCGTCTACCCCATCGCCTACGCGTGGATGCCCGAATGAGACGCCCCGTGACTGCGCTGGCCACGGTTGCCCGCCCCGCGTGCGTGGATTGGCTGCTCGGCGCCGCCCTGATCGGGGCGGCCTGGGTCCTCCCAGCCGTGAGCCCACTGACCGCATGAAGTCCTGGAACTACAAGGGCTTCGATGCCCGAGGCACCGAACGCAAGGGGAAGATCGTTGCCGCGACAGAGGAAGAGGCCCAGAAGCTGGTGACCGGGATGGGCATTCAGGTCACCAGCATCACCCGGAACCAGGACCTCACCATGCCGTGGGAGAACCGGCCCCCCAGCCTGAAGGATCGGGCCATGTTCACGCAGCAGTTCGCGCAGCTCCTCGGATCGGGGAGTGTCGCGCAGAGCGAGGCGTTGGGCGTCGCAGCCCGGACCACCACCAATCGTCAACTTCGCGCGGCCATCGAGAGTGTTCGCAAGGAAGTCGACGAAGGACACCCCCTGGACGAAGTGGTGGCCCGCAAGCAGTACGCCCACGCGTTCGACCCGGTGTTCGTCGCGTTCATCCGCATGGGTGCTGAGGGTGGCAGCATCGCTCCGAGCCTGAAGGAACTCAGCGAGATGTACAAGTGGCAGCTGCGGATCGCGGGCATGGTCAAGAAGGGCCTGACCCTCCCCGCCATCATCATGGCCGCGTGTTTCATCGTGACGTACTTCATCATGGCGAAGGTCGTCCCCACCTTTATGGGCATTCTGGACGGTCTGAAAGCGGAATTGCCGCCACTGACGAAAGCCGTGAAAGCGATCAGTGAACTCGCCTCCAACCCCATGGTCACGTTGGGGATCGTCGGGGTGATCGTGGCGATCGTGTTCCTCTTCCGGTGGTACCGCAAGACGCCGGACGGGCACTACCGCGTCGACGAGTGGATTCTTCGGTTGCCCCTGGTCGGCCCGATGACCAGGACGTTCATTCTCGCCCGCGTCAGCAGGGGCCTGTCCGTGATGCTGAAGAACAGTATTCCGCTGGATGACGCGCTCTCCATCACCGCGCAGCTCGCCGCGAACGACGTGTTCCAGAAATACTTCCGGGAAATGCGCGCCCGGGCCATTGATGGGCTGCCGATGTTCCCCGTCATGGCCGCAAACCCGAAGGAGTTTCCGGAACAGTTCTGGCTTCAATTCCGCGCGGCCGAGGAGAAGAGCAAACTCAAGGAGACGCTGAACTACCTCGGGGAGATGTACAACGACGAGGTCACCACGCAGGTCGAAGGCCTGACGACCGCCATCGAGCCGATCCTGATCGTCTTCCTGGGCGGTGTCGTGGGGGTCATCGTTGTGTCCGTTTTTCTGCCCATGACGACCATGATGAACAGCCTCGGCGGTTCCTGACCGACCGAACAGCGCAATGCATCAGGCGCAGCGCCCTCTTCAACGGGGGCGCTGCGCTGTTTCACCGTCCCCCGCTGGTCACCCCTACGCGTGGGACGGTGCTGACATGACGCCCCAGAGTGAACCACTCCAAAACCGTATGATTGTCCTATGGTCACAGGGCTGCCCATGAAGCCGATTCGTGAAACGCAGTATCACGATGAGCTGAACCTGGCTCGGCTGAACGTCATCCTGGCGACAAACCGGACCAAGCTGCAGCACTGGCAGAAGAGGCTCCAGTTGGACGCATTTGGGGAAATTGCCGTCGAGTGCACCGCGGCCAAGGGCCACGTGGTCCCACACGGTCTCGACAATGACGTCCTGATGGGGCTCATCACGGGAGCCGTACTGCAGAATGTTGAGCCTGGAGGCGAGATCCGGCTGACCGCGACCGAACTCATTCGGCTGAGCGGTCTCCCTGACTGTGAGCGAGTCTTCCAGCGCCTTGAGGAATCCCTTGAACGGCTCCAGTGGACTGCCCTGAAGATCAGCGAGGCCTGGCTGGACGAAGGCAAACAGCACGCGCGCAGTATCAAACTGTCCATCGTCAGCAAACACTGGGTTGAGAACGTTGTAGATGCCACGGTCAAGAATCCGGGTCAATGGCAAAGCACGACGAAGCTGGTTATCCGGCTGGACCCGGAGCTGACGAGAAGTATTCGCATCGGGTACATCAGGCCGCTCAACAGCGCCATTCTCGGTCAGATCAAGCAGCCGATGGGGCGGAGTGTCTACCGCGCACTGTCGCTCCTGCGCACCACCTCAACGACCAGTGGAGCGCCGCTGTATATGGAACTCCCGCTCGTCGCCTGGGCCGATCACCTTGGGTTGACGCATCACCTCCCAGAGCTCAACTTCGTTCAAAAGATTCAGCGGGCGCTGGAACCTGCACATGCCGCTTTGCAGAGCGCAGGCTACCTGAAAGAGGTCAAATATAGTGGCCGAGGGGACGCCAAAACCGTGTCATACACGTTCGCTGCGGAAGAAATGCAGCCAGCCAATCCAGAGGTTGCACAATTGCTCAGGCCACACCTCGGAGAACAGCGCGCCATTCAATTGTCCACTGAACTGACGCCAGAGCATGTCCGGACGGTCCTGGGGCAATTCGAGAGGCTGCTACAAACTGACTACAGCCGGAAAGTTCGTAGCCGACCAGGTCTGCTCCACGACATGTTGATCAACCCAGGTAAATACAACAGCGTCACCGGCCTGCCGGAAAAGCCCGCAGCCAGACAGCCGATCCGGCAGCTCTTGCCCATCGACGACGTCATGCCGACACCCAACCAGGCTGCCTTCGAGATGACCTTCAAAGTCGTGTCCAGAACTTGGCAGGAAGCCACCATCCGGCAGTACAAGCCAAGGCTATGGGAACTCTACAAGAATGGTCGTATCACGACATTCGACCTGTCACAGCAGCTATCCAACCTGGACCCATCGTTAGTGGACGCACAACTTGACCGTTGGGAACAGGCCATCTGACCCGTTCGCCCAACTGATAGAGCACCGGTAGCGGAGGGAAATCCCTCCGCTACTTTGTTGAATTGCCGCCGACTTTTTGGGTGAGTTCTGGAGTGACTGCCACCGACTCTTTGAGTGAATTGCCGGAACGCACCTCCGACTCTTTGGGTGAATTGCCTCCGACTTTTTGGGTGAGTTCTGGAGTGACTGCCACCGACTCTTTGAGTGAATTGCCGGAACGCACCTCCGACTCTTTGGGTGAATTGCCTCCGACCCTTTGGGTGAGTTCTGGAGTGACTGCCACCGACTCTTTGAGTGAATTGCCGGAACGCACCTCCGACTCTTTGGGTGAATTGCCTCCGACCCTTTGGGTGAAAAAATCATTTTTTGACGTCTGAGAAGGGATTTTCATCGGACCCCAGAAGAAGATCTTCTTATTTTTTTACATGCTTTTAAACATAAGAAAAACTTCATCCATAAAGGGTCAGAGCGTTGTCGAGTTGGTCACCCTCCGCTTCAGAGCACAGTCCCATTGCGTCACGGCACCCATGCGGGACCGCTTGTGTCCCAGTGCCCCTGCCTAGAACCGCTGACCACACGCTCGACCGAGCAAAAAGCCCATGTCGGCGAGGAGGTCGACGCGCGATCCCTCCCCTCATCCCCCCTCCCCCCCTCTGGGGGTAACGGGGCGGTCACCCCTACGCATCCCACCCTGCAAGCATGCGCCAAGGATTCACGCTCATCGAACTGCTGGTGGTGATCGCCATCATCATGGTCCTCGCCGTCCTCCTCCTCCCCAGTTACGCCGGCGCGATCAACGACATCGACCGGAAAGCCGCCACCCTTCACGCCCAGGCCGTCCGACTCGCCCTGAACACCGCCCTGGCAGGCAATCCCAGCGTCACCACGGCCGCCTGGGGGAACGTCGCCTGCACAGCCGCTCAGGACGTCACGTCAAGCGGCGTCACGGCGCCCAACGGCGGCAACGGCTGGTCTGCCGCTCCCCGCGGCGCACCGTGCGTCGCCACCGCAGAAACGCAGCGCACCTACCGGGTCACCGTCACGCTCGCCGACGGAACCACTGCGAGCGCGCCGTGAACCACGCAGGATTCAGCCTGGCGGAAGTCCTGGTCGTCATCGCCATCACGGCCCTCCTCACTGCGATCGGCGTCACCGCACTGCCCAAACAGAACAATGACGTCACCCTGGACGGCCTGCCCGCCCGGTTCGCGAGCGCCCTGGAAAGCGCACACAGCCAGGCACTCGCTGAACGCGCCGCAGTCACCCTCACCGGCACGGCCCGGGAGCTCAGCGTGACCTCCCTCGATGGCACGGAGCGCGTCTCGTTCTCACCTGCGCAGGTCGCTGGCACGATCACCATCCAGCCGGGCGGAACCACGACGGGCACGGTCACCCTCACCATGCCCAACGGCACGTGCAGTCTCTACAGCCTGACCCTGTACGGCACCAGTGCAGCCGGGACCTGCTGATGAGGACCTCCATGAACAGAACATCCGGACTCACCCTCGTTGAAGCCCTGGTCGGGACCACCCTCCTCCTCCTGGCCCTGACCGCGTTCGCGGCGATGGCCGCGCAGTCCGCTCGTGTCGTCTCCACCGGGCAGCTCACGTCATTCGCCGCCGACGCCCTCAACGCAGCCGCTCAGGCTGCCCAGCGCGGCAACACTCAGTACACCCAGGCCCACACCTTCACCTCGAACGAACTCCGCCTGCTCGCTCAGAGCACGGGCCGACGACATGACCTCTCCGCAGCCCTGACGGGTGACGTCGTTCCGCAAGCAGGCAACCCACCCCGGGTGCGCATTTCCATTCGTGGGCCCGGAATCAACGTCAGCCAGGTCGTCACCGTCCCCGGTGGCTCGCCGTGAATCACCTGCACGCCCGGCGTTGCCGGGTGCCGCCATTCACCACTGGTCCCCCCACCCATCTGCCGGCCCCCACACCATCCCGTAAGGAGTCACCATGATCAAACCCACACCCCCACCCACAAGCGGATTCACCCTCATCGAAGTCCTGGTTGCCATCACGATCGCTGTTCTGGTCGTGGGCTTCGTCGTGGCCATCATCCCTCGCGCGACCAGCGCGTCCGCCGAACAGGCCCAGACCGTTCAAGCGACTGCACGGGTGAATGCTGTCACCCAGGTCCTCGCTGAGCAGTTCAACGACGACACCTTTCAAGGCTTCACTGCGGGATCCAGTTCCACTCTCACCGCGGTGTTCGCGACAGGCGCCCCAGTCACGGTTCCCCTCCAGCGCGACTTCGCCACCCTCTCCACCATCAGCGTACCTGGCCTGAGTGCGCCGGTGGGCAGTCAGGTGCTGCTTGTCACCTCATCCGGCATCAGTAAAGTCGCGTCCGTGACAGCCGTGCCGGGCACGGGGCTGATCACACTCGACTGTCAGCCCGGTCTGCCCACCACCGGAGCGATTCTGGCGTACCCCGCTCGCACGCTCACGCTGGCGCTTCATGGTGGCACCATCACTCGCACGAGTCACGGCGTGACGAGCACGCTGGGCAGCAGTGACGGCGTCGCGTTCTCCTACCTCTACGAGACCCCATCCGGCAGTCTCGTACGTGACCCGGCAGGTGCCCCCGCGAACCGCGTGAGCGCCGGGACGCTCGTCGGACTCGTGCCCGTCAGTACCACGGCCCGAGCCGACCGCGCCACATCCGTGCCGCTCCAGGTGAATACCATTCGCCGTCTGCTCGGCTGTACCGAATCGGCCGCCGTCACCCCGAACGAGGCGCGCCTGAACGTGACCATCACCGGCCTGCCCACTGGCGTCACCCCGGACGTCAACCTGAGTGGCCCGGACGCTTCCGTGAACGGTCAGAAACCCACGTCCAGCCGCAGCTACCAGAACGTCCAGCGCGGCACCTACGCCATGACCGCCCAGCAGGTCAGCGCGGGCGGCCGTACGTACGTCCCGCAAGTTCGCGGCTCACCCGCCACGCTCCACAACACGTGGGGGCAGATCTTCATGGTGGCCAGCTACCGCGAAGCCCGGGGAATCATCACCTTCAACGTGACAGGACTCCCGAACGGCGGTCAGGGCACGGTGACCCTGACCGGACCAGACCCACAGACCGTCAACGTGTCCAACGGGAGCACGGCCGTCGACGTCGCTGCTGGCTCGTACATTGTGTCCGCACCGGCAGTGACTCGGGGTGGCGTGACATACACGCCGACGTTCCCTGCCACCACCACCGTCACCTCAGGTGGAAACGTCAGCCTGACGATCAATTACACCGCACCCACGGTCTCCACACTGAATGTGACGGTCGCCGGCCTGCCCGCCGGTGTATCGGCATACATCTCCGCGATTCACTCTTCGACGAGTTTCAATAGCACGCGACTGCTCAGTAACGGCACATCGAGCTTCGTGTCGATTCCGCCGGGCACGTACATCGTGAGTGGTACGCCGTGGGGTTCATACGAAACGGGGGCTTCTTCCGTGAACGTCCCGGCAGGGGGCACAGGTAACGTCACCGTCACCTACGCCATTGCCAGTGTACCACCAGACCCCCCGATTCCCCCTGTCTCGCCAAGGATCGACCCACCACCTCCGAGTAGTCCGACACCAACTCCATTACCACCGAGTGATCCGACGCCAACCCCGCCGCCACCAAGCGAGCCCCCTCCAAGCGGTGGAGGTGGGGGTGGCCCCCCACAGTGTTTCTATGACGGCCACGGCGATGGATCGTGCGGTTTTTAGCACCCGACTTCATTTCCGCTTGACAAGGCGTCTCGGTATTGCTCTTTAAGAGGAGAGGACTTGGTTGGCACTCCAGTGGCCCACGACGCCCAAACGTGAGTACCGCCAAGTCCTCCCCATCCTTTCTCTAACGCTCAGGCGCCACGTCCGCCACTAGGAGCTACACCATGAAACGTTTTGCTGCCTGTCTGATCGTTCTGAGCTCTTTACTCGCTTCATGCGGTGGTACGACTTCAACCACTCCTGTCACTCCACCGATTACCACGATTCCAGATCCTGTCCCGCCAACTCCCCCCGCTAATCCCACACCTACTCCTGATCCGGTACCGACCACGATATTCATCCCATCCGCAGGTGCTGCAAGCGGGAGCGGGGATGGAACCATCACAGGCACCGTCCGTATCAGCCCGAGCGTTCAGGAAGTTGAGTTACTCACTCTCGCCAACGAACTGCGCACAAAGGGCACTGTGAATGGCCAAGACTTCACAGCAGGCACCTGCGTAGACGGCACATTCAGGAAGGACACTCTTCAACCCCTCACGTTCCATGGGCTGCTGTCCTACGCAGCGCGCAAACACAGCACCTATATCGCCGAAGTCGGCTATGACGGTCACAATGAATTGCAAACTACCTCTCCGTTCTTCTATGGCGGCACACCGCGTGAGCGTAAAAACAGAGCGTATTCAGATTTCGCAGTACCAGCATCCGATTTGGGCCTAGGGGAAATTGTGGCGACTGGTCGTACTCGACCAACCCCTGAAGCCGCACTCCGCGACTGGATGGCTAGCTCACCCCATTGCTTAATCCTGATGAATACCACGTTGAAGTTCATGGGTGCAGGCTACGCATATGCGGCGCCAAACACCGCTGCCAATCGCTGGGGTCACAGCTGGACCATGATGTTCTATTGAGAGGTGCGTGCTCAAGGCCCCGATGTGGGGCCTTTTTTCGTGCTCGGTGCGGTCACCCCCAGGTTCACTATGGTCAAGGAGTGTACAAACATATCCTGGCGGCTGCTTTGGCCCTGAGTTGCACCACCCACGCCCTCACGATCCGTCTGCCCGAGAGTCTCGAAGTCGGCCGTCGCATTCCCCTGACGACCATCGTGGATAGTCGCTCGGCTACGGTGACCAGCAATGCCCCCGACGTGATCGAGGTGAGCGGGGGCGCGTTGATCGTCAAACGTCTGACGCCGACCGGCACGGTCGTAACGCTCACCGCGAAGGAGGGCGTGACGCAGGCACAGGCGAACGTCCGGACGCACGGTGTGGAGGTGATGCCCGGCCTGGGCACACTCCTGCCCGGCACCTCAGCGCCAGGCCTGCATCCGTTCGTCGTGGTTCGAGCACGCACCACGAGTGGGAAAGGTCCCGAGAAGATGACGATCACGCTGAAGAAGGGGGACCAGGTGATTGGGAAACCCCTGCAGGTCACGCCCTTCCAGCTGGGCGGCATGAGTGCTTTCGCGTCGACGTTGCCGGTGACCGGGCCGGTCACCATCGAGGTGAGAGCGGCCGACGTGGGTCTCGCAGCAGCCTTCAGTACGGGTGGCATTGTGCCTGCAACGGCCAGCCTGGTGCAGGGTGTGAGGGGATCCGTGCAGGGGCGAGCGCTGCAGCTCACCGGGACTCTGCCAGCTGCGACGACGGTCTCGGCACGGCTGATCCGACAGGGAGAGGTCGTGCGAGAGCAATGGTTGAACGTCGCCGCATTCCCGGCGACCGTGCTTCTGACTCAGGCCCCCGCAGGTACAGCAGATCTGGATCTGCGTGTCTATAGCGAACCCGTCTTCAATGACAGAACGGTGTTGCCGGGCAGTGCCACCTTCGTGCAGTACCGGGCAGCCAAGCTCAATCTGCGTTAAAGTGCGTCTGAAAAACGTGCTGGCGCAGGTTATCGTCGCTCATGCACATGGAGGACGATGAGGCGGAGGTGGAGCGTTCATGACCCGATCCGCGTACCCGAATGACCTCACCGATGCCGAGTGGAACGTCCTCCAGCCGTTCCTCCCACCCGAGGCGCGACGTGGTCGCCCGCGGATATGGTCATTGCGGGAGATCCTGGACGGCATCTTCTACGTTCTGCGGGGCGGCATCGCTTGGCGAGCGATGCCGCACGACCTTCAACCCTGGCAAACCGTGTACCACTATCACCGACTGTGGCGGCTCCGGGGCGTCTGGGAGGAACTTCACACCACGCTTCGCGAACTAGTACGTCAGCGCGAGGGTCGCGATGCGACCCCAAGCGCAGGGATCATCGACAGCCAATCGGTGAAAACGACCGAGGCCGGTGGGCCCCGCGGCTATGACGGAGGCAAGAAGGTCAAGGGGCGGAAACGTCATCTCCTGGTCGATACGCTGGGCCTCGTGATGGCCATCAAAGTGCATGAAGCGGACATCCAGGACCGCGCCGACGCGGTCTTGCTCCTGCGTGAGCTACCGAATGTCTTTCCGCGCATGAAACACCTCTGGGCCGATGCGGGCTATACCGGCAAGCTGGCGGGCGACATCAAGACCTACCTGGGCTGGACGCTGGAGATCGTGAAGCATCCCTGGTCGGGCTGGCAGGGTACCTGGGCGCCGAAAGACGCACCTCCACGAATCGTGGAGGTGCCGAACGGCTTCGTCGTCCTGAAGCGCCGCTGGGTGGTCGAGCGGACGTTCGCGTGGTTGGGCAAGTCTAGGCGGATGGCGAAAGACTACGAAGCGCTGGTGGAAACCGCAGAGAACCTCGTGTATGAAGTCATGATCCGCTTGATGGTGCGCTGACTAGCAAAATCCCCGCCCTGACCTTTATCAGACGTACTTTAATCACAGACGTTCCAGCCAACTACCTCTGGTTTGGTCGAGGCTCAGATTCGCTCCGTGCAGACGAAAACGTTGCGGTCACTGCGTCTCCGCGTCGTCCTGGCCGTCCTCGTCCACAACCTTGCCCAACCCTAAACGGGGTATAAAGGAAAAGACATGATCAAAAGTAGCTTCGATTGGAACTCAATACAAAAGTCTCTTCATGCCTTGAAATTAACCACATTGGAGCCGAGCAATGTCACAAAATACGTGCACGATCTCGACTTGTTGGAATCTAAGATCTATGAACGCCAGTCGAGCCTTGCTCGCGATTACTACACAAATCCAGGTGACGCATCTGCTCGCGCTGCCTTGCAGAGCTTTTATGCAGACATTCAGCCTGACGCGAGTGCGCTTGTCCAGGTTTGCGCTTCACGCTTAAGAGATGTACAAGATGCGCTACCGGAAAAATGGATTCCAACTTTACTTCCCTTTATCCAAAGTGATGAAGGGGAGATTTCGCGCGCGATTGCCGAAATTCAAGGTGAAGCCGAAGCCTATAGCTCACTCTCGGCGCTTGTTACATATCAATACTCAGATCGACAAGGTGATCTTCTGGCTGATCGAGGAAGTGATGACCGTTCCATCCGGGAGCGTGCTCATCGAGCTATGATCGATGCTGAACGCACAGCTGCGGAGCGGAAAGCAGAGCTTTTCGTATCCCTTCATGCGAAACGTCAATCCATTGCAAGGGATGCAGGTTTCAAATCCTACACCGATCTGGCATGGAGTCGACCTCCACTATCTGAACGCGATTACTCAAAAAATGATGTCATAGCTTTGCGTGAAAATGTCCGAAAGCACATCCCAGGCCTACTGCAAATTTTTGCCAATACAAGAAAAAGCACGGTTGGTGGATCTAGGCCATGGGACGATCAAATCGCATTAGACGGAAAGCTCCATAGGTCATCCATCAAAGATCCAGATCAAGCACTTGATGCAGTCGGCAATATATTAATTGAATTGTCACCCATACTTGAAAAAGATTTTTCCCAAATGAGAAAAATGGGCGTGTTTAATATTGCTGGATCATGTGAGAAGTATCGGCAACCGATAACAAACTATCTGCCCATTTCTGGTCTACCCTGGGTTAGCTGTTGGTACAGCGGTGTTTCATCATCGGTATTTACACTGCTGCATGAAGTGGGGCATGCTTTACATTTATATCGCATACCCAAGGAATCTTTATTTAGACAGCATTATCCATCTAAAGAATATATGGAATTCGTTGCCCAGGCCACTGAAACAGCAAGCTTGCCATACTTAGGGCATTTCTTCGACGAGGCTTCACTGCCTGGGGTGAGATTATCTCTTATAGAAAGGGCATTAAAACTTATTGTTAATATGACGATCTTGGATGAATTTCAAGAAAGGGTATATTCTTTGGATGAAGTAGATACAGAAAATCTCAATGAAATATATATAGATGTTCTAAAGCAATACCCGAACGGCGTTGATGTTGATGAAATTCATGATTTGGTCAAGTTTGATTGGGCTTCATGGCATGTAATTGTTCATCCGTTTTACAACTTTGAGTATGTATTGGCTTGGATTGGCGCATTGACGATGCTGATAGGAGACAAAGCATCGGGGGCACTGCTTGAAAAAGCTTCCTCTCGTGCCCAAGACGCACCAACAAGTTCGCTTTTCCGAGATGTGGGGCTCAGCATTCCACCCACTGAAGCTGACGTTGCTCACCTAGCGGCCCAACTCACGTCGCTCGTGCACATCAGCTTGAATGACCTATCAGACCACTCTATTGTGGGGACGAAATGAAAACTATCAGCGTGTTGATGTGGATGACGCTCCTATCGTCACCAGCTCTGGCCTGCATGCACTGCCCTCCACCCGCTCCATCGCCAATCAGCGCATCTGCGTCGCCCAGCGCTAAATTTTTCTTCACCCCGCTCGATACCATCGTCCCGATGGGCGAACCGATCGGTCTCGGCGCAGGCGACGACCGTCCTCCACCACGCTAATCCCAGATGAGTGAAGGGAGCGTGCCGACATACGCTCCCTCTTTTGATGGGTGATAATCGGTAGTGCCGTGCCCCTACAACTGCCTAATCTCCAGAACTATGCTGATGTGCTTGAACACATCAGCACCCATGCACAGACCGAAGAGGGTATGCGCGCAACGGTCGTGGCCTTAGCAGCGGAAGGTTCCCCGTTGGGCCATTTTCGTGCGGCAGTCCTAGCGTATCGAATGCATCCTCGCCCGGAAGCAGATGTTGAGAACTGGCTTAGAGACGCGTACATCAACGGGGACCGAGCGCTGCAGATGATGGCCATGGCGACTATGCTCCATCTGCAGGTGAATATTCCATTTCTGGCCGGGATCACTGATACCGGCACCTCAATGGATGCCATCACAACACTGGAGGGCCTGCTCAAAAAAGTGCATGAGCTCCCCCCTGAATCGCTGCGGCTGGAGGCCGAGCTGCGCATGACGCATGCCTTGTTTCAGGCCAATATCACGCTGGGCGACACATCAAGCGTAAATGAGCTCTCTGCACGACTAGTTCAGATCGCCACGTTGTTCCGCAATTCTGCACTCATCGACACCTACCGAGGCCTGAGGGCCTACGCACTGATGGCTGGTGCCCAATACGACCGAAGTGCTGGACTGTATACGCAGTTGCTGAGTGAGGAACGTCCGGGCACGGCTCGATTCCAGAACTTCAGTGCGCTGACGGCGCGCGCGCTCGCGAACCTTGGGTCGTTTCCCCGCGCCATAGAGATTCTGGAAGCCGCGCTGTTGAACAAGCCGGAAGACCCGGAAGTCCGCGGGTGGTTGCAATGGATGCGGGCCATGACCGGCTTAGAGAGCATCCATGCGCCCGTTGTGTTGCACGACGATTGGCGGGAACGGTATGGATGGCAAATTGAGGCGCTCCAGGCCTTCGCTGCGGCCGAATGTGAGCCACCGCTCGGGAAAATGCTGGCCACACGCGAAGAACACCTCCGGAATGTCCTGCGCCTGTCAGAGCGTGGCCTGAAGCACAACCGCGTGAGCAGCGATACGCTTTTTGATCGGTGGATTCGGGCGCGCGCTCGGCTGCTGCTGGGTGAGTATGGAGCGGCAGCACAGGAAGTAACGGGGCTGGTCAAACCTGAACCAGAAGACCTCCTGAACCGGGCCCTGCTTGCTGCGTTGTTCGTCGATCTGGCCATGACGCCGCTCGAAAATCTTCCGCTCTCGATCACGGCCGCTGAATTTCAGCTGCGGGAAGTATTCGAGCTTGCCCGGTCGCTAGCCTATGCGGATGCGAATGCCATGGCTCAGTTGATTACTCGTTGGCATCCTCAAGTTGCCGTCTATGCCGCGCTGATGCCCGTCCCCATCCAAGAATTCCTGCCTGCCCTGGATCTGCTTGTGAGAGTCGGCCCGCGCAGTACCTGGCGCGGACGTGCGGTGCCACCGAAGTTCATCACGCACCTCATTCGTCTTGGCTTAAGGGTCCCAACTTTCCCCCTCGCTGTTGGCGGGAACATGTACTTCCAGGTGTCCCGCCTGAGTTCTGCGCCTGAGATCTGGGGTCCGCTCGTCTCCGCATTGCCCGTCGCCACGGCCCTCTTGCGCGGTGACTCAGCCCACCACACCAGGGCTCGGACCGTCTTGCTCGAATACGGTGGTGTCCCAGAGGGCGCTGAACGGGCTGTCGCTGAAGTCGCTCAGGCCGCACAGGCAATTGCGGTGGAACGCGCTCCAATCAAGCGATTGTGGACCGCGCTGGACCAGCTTTGAAACAGTCGCCTGTGTTTGAAGCGCCTACTCGATTTGAGTAGAATACACTCATTTTTTCTGATGCAAATTGTTTACCCACCTAATGCTTTTCTACGCTCTCCGTCGTGCCATAACGTTAATGGCATGTCTGGGACTTCAACTTCCACTCACTTTCCCCATCCAGATTCAACTCAAAACAGCGAGTCCAATCTTCCTTGCTCGGTCATTCCGACATCAATCGGCACACTCAACTTAATCCACGGCGGTGACGGCGGGTCCACCGGTTTCATTGCCCTCCACCCTCAGTTAACGCGCCACCATGCTGCACCAAACATTTCAATCTTTCCAGACGGTACCTTCAATATCGATTGCGATTTTCTGAGCTCAAGCCTGGCGCATGAACTGATCACTGTGATGCGAACGCTCAACACACCATCCACCACACTCCGCTTTCCAGCCGCATTCAGTCAAGTACACGTTTATGGCGACGCTCTTGTCATGGCATTCGAAGGCACCGCTGTTGAGATCCGCCTCGACCACAGACTTTTCACCGTGAACTGGGATGCGGAAGGCGAGGCAAATCGATGGGCCGTCGGAGTGGATGGAACCATGATTCTTCGCCCTCCCATCAGCTCGCCAGCAGCGCAAATTTTCCAGGCCGAATTCTCTGCTGCTCTCGCCGACCACACCACACCACTCGGCACTCTTATCACCGCCTTCCTCACGCATCAAGAACGGCGCGTTCAGCACGAGGCACAGCACATCCAGTTCTGGCAGCACGTGGAGTGACACCTTTCGCCCGAAGGCTGCACCCGTCACCTCCCGATATGCGACGGTTCACCGAGAAGCTCCGGGGAAGCCCCTGCCTTTAGGCATGGGGAGGGACCGGAGTGCCGCCCATGGGCGGCCTTGCTGTTCATACCAGAATGATCTAGTCTTTTTACGTGAAAGCCACGCTGACCGCCAAGCTGAAGCTACACCACACCAGGGAGCAAAAAGCTGCCCTGGACGCGGTGACGCTGGCCTACCGGGGCGCGCTGAACTACACCTCACACCAGGCGTTCGAGATGAACAAAACCTCCAACGCCGCCAAGATTCAGAAGGAGGTCTACACCACCCTCCGACAACGCTTCGGGCTCGGTGCTCAGATGGCCTGCTCGGTCCCCCGGAAGGTCGCAGCCGCCTACAAGACCCTCTGGACCCGCGTCAAACAGGCCGCCGCAAAGCGGGCAGCGAACCCCAAAGCCCGCCGGTACAAGGGACTTGACCACGCACCGAAGTTCGTGAGCCGTACGCTGTCGTACCAGTACGGGCGTGACTACTCCTTCAAGACCGGCCAGCAGGTCAGCATTTCCACGCTGGCGGGCCGTCTGGTGCTGCCCTACGAGGGTTACCGGAAGCATCTGGACTGGATCGCTGATGGTGCCCAGATCGGCGCCGCACAACTCTGGTATGACAAGCGGAAGCAGCAGTATTTCTTGCTCGTCCCGCTGGAGATCGAACTTCCAGACCCTGAACCCGTGACACACCAGCAGGTGGTGGGCGTGGACGTGGGGATGCGGTATTTCGCGGTCGCATCGAATCTCTCAGGGAAAGCGTTCTTCAAGTCGGGGAAGGAAACGCTCCGCATGGCGGAGCGTTTCCAGAAGGCCCGCAAGTCGCTTCAGCAGAAAGGCACCCGTTCCGCAGTCCGCCGTCTGGTGGCGCTGTCGGGACGGGAAAGACGGTTCATTGCTGACACCAATAGTTCTCTTGCTTCTGCACTTCTCAAGACCTACCCCCATGCCTTGATCGGTGTCGAGGAACTGACCGGAGTTCGTGACCGTACGGAAAGACGCTCGCGCCCCACCAGTTCCGAAAAGACCCGCGAGGCCAATCGTCGCCGTGCGAAGTGGAGTTACGCCGAGTTGCTGGGATTCCTGGCGTACAAGGCGCCGCTCCTGGGCAGTATGGTGGTGAAGGTGGACGCGCACTACACCTCGCAGACCTGCCCGAAGTGTGGGCATTGCAGCTGCGACAACCGCCCACGGAAAGGGTTGATGTTCGTCTGTGAAGGGTGCCGGTACCAGTTGCACGCGGATCTGGTGGGGGCCAGGAATGTGGGACTCAGGGCATGGCTTGTCCGGCAGGACTGGATGAGCACGGGGCGGTTGTCATGCGCCCCTGATGTGTCGGACGCTGAAACCAAAGCGGCTCGCCTTTCGAGGTACGCCGAGTTGCGGTGGAGTCCAGACACAAGCCCCCGCCTTTAGGCGTGGGGTCATGACGGCATGGATATCACCGAGGGCACGCTCACGCTCCGACCGAACAGTTCGGCCTACGCGCCGAAACCGGACCAACAGGACCTCGCCCTCCTCACGCAGCACCTGCAGAAGCGGTACGCGCTCAACAGCCTCCAGGATGGTCTCCTCTATCGAGCCGTCGTCGGTGCGGCCATCGCAGACCTCATCACCCGCGACTCCCCAACCGCATCCCCGCTGGCGGAGCAGCTGCTGCGGCAGACCATCGACGTCGCCCGGCTCTCCTGGATCGTGGACCACGCGGGCGGACAGCCACGCGTCCGCATTTCCCGGCCACTCCTGTCCTCACAAGGCGTGTGGTACGGCCCGGCAGAGCAACGCCTGAATCAACGCGACGTCTCAGTTCACTGCGCCGCTCACACTGCCACGTACATGCAGGCTCAGTACCCGCTCCAGCATTTCCTTCACGACGGGTACTGGGACGGCCTGGAAGCCTGCCTGTATACCGCCCCGGTGCCGATCATCCTTCCCCCGCACATGCGCGTGCTGATCACCGATATTCGTGGGCGCCACGAGAGTCATCACACGACCCCGATCCTGTGGGATGCACAGGTGCCGGCTGGGTATCACACCGCCACTGCCGTGCACCTCTCACATCCTGAGTCGTCAATCGGCGAGGTGGTCATCGTTCTGGATCTGCCTCAACCCGACGCACAGCGGGCCGGAGTGCATGGTGGTGCGCTCCGGTGCGTCACGTACCTCACGCGGACGACGTCCTGGCAGCTGGGTTGGCAGACCACGCAGCTCGTCCAGCCGGACGGCAGCGCGGAGGTCGCACCCACTGTTCAGTATCAGGCGGCAGAACGGGGACAGTGGGGTCCTGTTGAGGCACGGCACCTGGCATTGGCTCTCGCTGCCGTGCCACGTGATCTGCTGCCCTGCACGCACCGCACCGAGCTCAACTGGCCGGTCGCGTACTACCCACTGCACCCCGGTCCCGCGCCGCAACCATCTGAACCGGCGACCAAGATCTCTGTGACGTGATCGTCACCCCCACGACCGCCACGCTGGTGGTATGCGAACGAAGGGTTTCACCCTCATCTGGGTCCTCATCATGCTGGTCGTCCTCGCCGCCGTCAGCGGCGCCATGCTCCAATCCGCCAACACCAGTGACCGAACCGCGCGAGCAGTGGCACGAGGCGCCCTCATTCGCATTCAGGAGCGCAACACCCTGACGTACAGTCAGCGTCTCCTGGAAGCCAATGCGGGTTCACTCCTCAGGGCACTCCCAGCGCCGAGTGCGTTCGCTGCCGGCGACATCCAGAGCCAGTTGCAGCACCAGGTCGACGACTGGTGTCCCCGGGACGTCGATGGCAGCGGAAGTCAGGTGTTGATCTACTTCGCCTCAACGGCCTGCGGGACCGCACTCCCCGCTGGGCACCGTGCGCCAGCAGTGCAATTGAAGAACAGTGGACCTGACCTCTGGACCATGGAAGCAGAATTCCTCCTCGTCGCGGGGCCGTCCACCCACCCCACGGTTCGCCGAGGTCTCCTCAGCGCGAGCTACGGCGCGTCACCAGCGAGCACTTACGCTCTCTTGAGTACCGGCGATACCACCCTCGACTCGCGCGTCCAGATCCAGGGTGACGCTCACGTCGATGGCCACCTCACGCTCCGGGGCCCGGTCGAGCTCTCGGGAGCGCTGAGCACGAGCAACTGTCAGGTGGTGACGTCTGGCTGCGTCGGGACTGCTCAGGTCACGCTCAGTGACGCGCGCACGAGCGCCATGTCGATTCTTCCCACCCCCGCTCATCCAGCGGGGCTGACTGGCACGCTCGGCTTCGGTCAGGCAGGAGAAACCGCTGCTATGACTCTTCCGACCCTCTCTGGCCTCACGATCGTCGCCAGTACCGTTGACCTCGGCGTGCTGTCCAGTGGAGAGCAGTACATCCGAGCCTGCGTGACCGTCATGGTGTGCACGACCTACCTCGGGACGGCAGACGGCGCCCTCCGCCTGGGGAACGTGCAGAATGCCCCACTGATCTCAGCGTGGAATGGGGTGATCGGCATCACTCCAGTGGGTGGCGAAGTGGTGATTCGGCCGGTCAATCCTGATGCGCCGAGTGTGAGCCGCTCATTGAGCCTGGTCGTGACTGGTGCTGGGGCGGCACGGATCGATGGGAACCTCATGTACACGCAGACCAGCTGCTCAGCAGATGCGTGTACCCCGGACCTGACTCATGATGCCCTCTCCCTGCAGGCCTCCAGAGTGACCGTGACCTCGCGGACCGTGCGGACCCATGCGACGGTCATCACGGATCAGTTCATCGTGACGGCCCCATTGACCCTGTTCGGATCGCTCATCGGGACTCCAGCCGGAATCAGTGCTCAGCTGTCCATTCAGACGGATGCCAGAGCCCGCACGGGCTTCGCGCCGGTCGGCGTGCCCCGACTGGCCGCGCGGTGGCGCCAGTCGGCCGTGACGGTGGACCCATGACTGCACCCTTACCCGATCGCGCGGCGCACCAGGTCCCGCAGGTTGGGCGGATACAGGACCGCGAAGGTGCCCTGGTGATCTGCCCAGACCCGCTCGAAATCTGGGTACGGCATGGTGACGTACCCCAGCAGTGGGTCCATGAGATAGACCACCTGGCGGGCGTCGTCGAATCCAGTGACGACGCGCCAGTGAGGAATCCGGCGCGTTGGAGTCACGTGCGTCTGCAGGGCGATCAGCGGCAGTCCGTTCCGGATCGCCGTACGGACTGTGTGCACGCTTCCTCCTCGGAACAGGCGGGCTTCCATTCCGACCTGTGGAGCGTAATCGACGATCGCGCGGGCGGTCATGTAGGAACGGGGTGTGGGGCGCGTCTGGGCCGAGACCGCTGCCTGGGTGGTTCGGAGGCCGTAATACGCCAGGACTTGTGTGATACTGGCCGGTCCGCAGGCGTTGTATGTTTGCCTGACAAGAGGGATGCCCTGCAGGACGTAGCCGGAGGGCTGCGCCTGAGCCAAGGCAGATGCGCCCAGTGTAATATGGGCCACCGTTGCCAACAGGAGTGCAGTTATGCGATTTGAACACTTCACACTTGAGAGTTTCAACGGTACAGGGGTGACCGAAATGGCTGGACGTGTCTTCACATTCTTGGATCCGAGGCCCATCGCGCCTGGTCGCGCGCGCATGCTGATGCCCGACCGAACAGTGAACACCGTAGACACCATTCCAGACTGGTACTGGAAGAGAGCGGAACGAGTCGTTGGCTTCGCCGATCTCATGTTGCGCGGAGACGTGTACGTCTACACGTACTTCACCTGCGAGGAAGCCGACGACGGAACGATGTTCGAAACGGCGTACGCCACACCAGAGGATTACAGCCGCTGGACGGTGATTGCGCGGGCGCGCACCATCCAGGAGGCCCAGGAAATCCAGGCCACCATCCGGGCCGCATGGTGGGAAGGACCAGCGCAGCACCGGTACCCTCCAGCAGACCGGGGCCTTCGCGTGCCTGCGCCTGGTTTTACGGTGCCGGTGCACCCACTGGATGAAGCTGGCTGATCAGCTCAGGATCTCGCTGACATAACTCGACCCGGGCCGCGTCTGCGGCGTCCGGGTCGACTCGTGACCACTGCGCCAGACGGTGCGCCAGCACCCGCCGGGCTTCCTCCCGCAGATCCGTCAGGGCTGGTGTCGGCTCGTGCCGGGCGTACACCGGGGCGCGATACAGCCGGAGCAGATCCTGGAATGGACACTCGCTGAGCGCATTCAGGTCACTGCGCAGGTGCCAGCCGGAGATGGTCAGCGTGCCACGTTCGGACCCGAGGGGTGCCGTGTGCCCCGTGGCTGCCTTGAACGCGGCTTTCAGTTTGTAGTGGTTCTGCTCCGGCTTCCCGCGGTAGCCGGGCGCGTACACGTCCTGCGCTGCTGAGACTGCCAGTTCACCCCGCTGGGCCAGCATGGTCATGGGCAGCAGCAGGACGGGTTGCAGCTCGAGTACTGTCCCATTCACGCGAATTTCTGGCATGGGCCGGAGTATGGACACTTCCAGGGTCTGCCGGTTGTCCAGCCCCGTCAGCAGTGGAGGAATCGTGACCTTCAACAGCTGCCCGTAACTGTTGATGACACCGGCGCCGAGCCGACGGTACAGGAAGTCCAGTTCGCTGGACAGCGTGATGTCAAGGGTCTGCGACCGGAGGGCGGCGACCACCAGGAGTGCTCGCAGTTCCAGGGGCAGCACCAACCGACTGCCGGATACCCGGCGATTGGGGTTGAGGAACGCCTGGTCGAGGTACGCCAGAGCCGTGTGGACGTCACGTTCATGACCAAGACGGTCGCGCAGGCGCTGGAGCCGGATGGACGTCGCGTCACCGACAGGAAGGACGGCAGTGGCGGCCAGGAGGATCAACGCTTCGCGCAGCGCGGGCTGATGATGCATCTCCTCTGCGAGCGACGCAGCCTGCGTGGCGTAGTGCGCGCAGGAGTCCGCATCACCATGTCTCAGGTACAGGCGCGCCCGAGTGACCGCCACCTGCAGGGCGGTATCCCGCTGAGCCGTGTCCATGGACACCGCCAGGGCGAGGAGCTCGGTCGCGGTGTCCAGATCGCCGTCATCCGCCCAGTACCGGGCCAGCTGGTGCAGGGCCGTCAGGACGTCCAGGCTGGGCGTCAGGACCTCAGCGGCCTCCCGGGCGAGGCGTGCGCTTTCACGGGCCGCCGGACGGGCATCCAGGACCGCGCAGGCCAGGGTGCGGGCGACGCGGGCCAGGACCATGGCGCTCCCCAGCTCTTCTGTCAGGTCTCCGGTCGCCAGGACGGTATAGGCGGCCTCATCGGCTTTCTGAGCGAACTCGCGGGCGGCGTCTCCTGTGAGCTGCTGGGCATGCTGTGCGTACACCAGGCCGAGCTGCGCGAGGAGGGTGTGTGGCGGAGCCTGGGTGGAGAAGGTGATGGCGGCCTGCAGGTGCTGGATGGCGAGCTCGTAGTTGCCGGTGCGGTACCGGAATTGTCCGATCAGCGCGTGTGTGCTGGCGGGGTCAGCGCCGGCACCGAGGGCTTGCTCGGCCATGCTGAGACCGCGGACCAGGGCGCCCGCTTCGAAGAGTGCCTGGGCGAACGCGACGTGCAGGGGTGAACCAGGTTCAGGTGAGGCGCGCTGGAAGAGAGGGAGGGCCGCCGACAGCTGTTCTGCACTCCGCAGGGTCGGCAGCATCCGCTCGAGGAGTGCGCGGGCCTCCGTCCCGGCGCCGCTGGCCAGGTACGCCTCGACGGCCGCCATGGGTTGGTGCGCCTCGAGTGCCCCAGCGATCGCCTGTTGCGCGCTGGCGTACTCCGATGGCCGGGCTCGCAGTTGCAGGCGCAGTTCGTCCCGCACGATGGGGTGCGGCACCCATGCGTCGTTGTCGAGGCGAGTACAGGGCACGCCGTACGTCAGGGCCGTCGCGAGCCACCCTTCCGTAAGGTTGAGGGCCGTGTTGACTGGATCAAAGGTGCGCCAGGTGGGCAGCAGGCTTGCGCGGCGAAGGGATGGAATGATGGTGTCAGGCACGGTCAGGAGGAGTTCCTGGGCGACCACGCGGGGATCGTCGCCCAGGGCAGCCAGGGAGACGGCGGCTGGCCAGCCCTGGGTCAGTTCCATCTGCGCGTCGGTCAGGCCGAGATCACGCATCTCGTTCGTGCTGAGGGCGAGCTCACGGTCGGTGATCAATTGGGTGGGCACATTGCGCAGGCGCAGGGTGCGGATGGGGAAGTCTTCTGGCGTGGTGCTGGCGACGATCCAGCGGATGTTAAAGAGTTGGGGGAGCAGGTTGCTGAAGAACCGACGGCCGTCGTTGTTCAGCGTTTCGGCGTCGTCGAGCAGGAGCGTGAGGGGGGCGTTCAGGTTCAGGTCATGTCGTAAGGCGGCCGCTGCCGCGCGCTCAGTGACGGTGCTGCGCGAGAGCTCGTACGCAAGTTGGTTGTTGGGGTTGGCGGGAAGGACGTGAGCGATGACCCGGGCGATGCTGACTGGGTCAGGGTCGGCGTCGCTTAACCGGATGTAGAGGTGGCCTGGATCGGTGCTGAGGGCGACCAGATGGGTCGATTTGCCGTACCCGTTTCCGGCCACGAGGGAGACGACGGTGGTCGCTGGGTTGCGGAGGTCGGTGAGGATGTGTGGGCGGTTTGGCATGGGTACGGCATCCTCTTGGCGGGGTGGACGGGCGTCATTGATCAAATATGTCTAGACATGGAAGCCCCAATCTCTCCAAGTCTGACTGAATTATGAGTGAAATTTGCCAAAAACGGGCATACTTCTCTCCAACTCTCATAAAACTTCTCTCCAAATTTCACTCATGATACTCTCAAACCCTCACAAGGCTCTCAATATCTCCAAGTCTGACTGAAAGATTAAGAAAATTTTGTTAAATATTTTATTCTGAGTGAAATATAAGAAAATTGAAACTGGAGAGATTAGGCGAAAAAACCGTCCCAAACAACGAAAAACGCATCGCTCTCTCCATCAGACTTGGAGAGAATTAATTTGACACGGTGCGCGCATGAGCCGCGTCCTCCACCACCTGAGCACAACCGGGAAGTGCATGACCACCATGCACATCCTCGCGGAGCTGCGCGCGGCTGCGCCCACCTGCAAAAATCACGTCCGCAGGGAATTAACACAGGGCCTGGCCGACGGCACGATCACCCGCGTGGCCGGCGTCTACTACGTCGTCACCGCCCAGATCAACGCCGCCCGGACCCAACACCTGCACCTCCTCGCCGAGGACCTCAAGCGCCACGGTCCCAGCGTCCGGCTGCCCATCATCAAACGCCTCGGTATCAGCGCCGCCTTTCTAGCCTGGCTGATCGAGCAACCACAGTCCATCGTGACGATCAGCCTGCACGGCAAACGCACCCTGATCCTGAGCGCCATACAGCCCGAGCAACCTGCGCCTGACGCCACCGAGCAGGATCTGCAGCGCATCCTTGACTACGTCAAAAATCTGAACGCGCGCCGGGACAGCATCACCCGCATGGTGACCGAGCTCAAGCTCGCCCGGTCCACCATCCTCCAGGCCGCCGAGCAGTTGGTCGAGCGAGGCTGCGCCGCCCTCCGCAGTGGCTCGTTGCTTGTGCTGGAGTACCTCCGTGACCTGCCGGCACCCCAGCCCGCGACCGCACCGATCGCCGAGCCCCTGGTCGCCGCCACCCGCCGCGCGCCCGTGCGCCCCGCACCCCGCACGCCGGTCCACCGGCCTCACCCTCGCGGTCCGCGTGCGCCGCAGGGTCACCCTCCGCGGGCCACCCGGCGCACCGGTCCGCCCGTGAGGGCAACCGGCCGCCCTGCTCCACCCACACGCGGCACACCGCTGGAGGTCACCTATGAGCGATTCACCCATCCCAAGTCCAACCCCCGTGCTGGCCCGCCCAGCCCAACCAGTCGCCGCACGACAGGTCGTGGAGCCGCAAATCGTGGAGCCGACCATCGGAGAACCGCAGGTGGCACCCGCGTTCACACCACCGCCCCCGCCACCCGCAGCTCCCCAGCCCACGGCACAGCTGCCCGCTCAGGGCCAGACGGCCGAGCCAGCCCCTCAAAAGCGGTCATACCGTCAGTTCGACGACATCTACATCACCCGGTTCGCGGGCATCCTCACCTACGTCCATGTACTCAAGGACGCGCGCCTGGACGCCACGATCGGTAACTACCACTCCCAACCACAGGACGACAACTGGGTCGTGCAAGCCCTGACCGAGGCCGCTCGTCTCAGCCGCACGCGCAGCACCATTCGTATTCACACCACCGAATCCGAAATCACCAGCGCCATCCGTGACCTGCGGAGCAAGAGCGACGAATACGGTGAACTGGCCCGCGCCCTGGCGAAATCCGGCAAGAGCTTCGTCCTCGCGCGCCCCGAGCGGGAATCCCCCATCTGGCGTGACCTGATGAAGCTCATGAAAGACGGGAAGATGCCCACCCCCAGTCCCCTCGTCACCTACGTCGTCCACACAGCCGCGATCACGGACTACGAACGGGTGTACACCGGCGTCGTCATGGTTGGCCTCGGCACCATCGTTGTCCACGCCACAGCTGCCACTGGTGACGATCTGATCGACGCGGAACTGAACATGATGGAATGGGTCCTCCAGGTCGGAGGCGGCGGCGGCCGCATCGACGTCCACCACTCCACAGATGGCGCGCGGCGAATCTGGGAACAAGCCGATCATCTCGCCAAGCAGGAAGGCACGCATGATCTGGGCCGCAGTGGGACCCGCCTGCGCTCCCTGGCCCGCGAGGCATTCCGCATCCGCACGCAGATCCAGGCAGCCCGGGCACCCAATCCACTCTTTGACCGCTTTGCCCGGTTCGCGGCCAGTACCTGCTGGGCAGACGGCAACATCCTCTGACATGCAGACCCTCGACCAGTACGCGCGAACGGGGCTGATTCCAGCCCCGGTACTGGCCAGCACGGCGGCAGAACTGAAGGATGGTGGCAGCGTCCTCAACGCCCTCCACCGGCACCTGGGCGCCCAGACCGACACCGTCTGGGCGCAGCTCGCCCAACGCAGCAACCGCACGTTTGTCCCTCACCCGGCCGCTGCTGGCCCGATCGACGCCCGCCTGCTGCCCCTCCACCTCGCCCTCGACCACCTGGTTCTCCCACGTGTCAGGGCCTTCACCACCATTCACCTGCTCAGCCCTGACCCGCTCGCCCGCGTGACGGACTTCGCGTCGCTGCGCGCCCACTTCAACCCGCTCGTGCCGGGCGGTCAGGCCACGCTCCGCATTGACCTGGCCCCGCCCGCGACCTTCCGGGAACTCTTCACGCTGGTCTACCCGGATGCGCGGGCGCACTGGCGGGACGTGGAGGACGCTGCCGCCCTGGCGGCGCTCCTGCCCAGGTCCGCCTGGGAGAACTACCGGCCCAACCCGGAGGAGGAAGCGGACGCGCGAGCTGCCATGCTCGGCTTGCCCTACATCGACCCCACGACGTATCCGCCGACCCCTGGCGTTCTGCGAGACCACCCGGTCGTCCCCTTCACCACCAGACGCCTGTACCCACACAGCACGGAGAACGGGCACCTTCTCGTGCTGGGCACCCTGATGCACAACGACGAGCTCCCCGCCCTGCAACACAAGGTTCAAACCCTTGAGGACGCACTCCTGCAACCCATGAAACTCTGCCTGACCAGCCCGCGGCAACTGGCCCGCCTGCTCAGAACCCTCAGCGAGGTACACCCCGCATGACCCCCACCCTCTCCAGCCAAGCCGCCCTGACGTTCCCCGAAGCGCTGCGCCCCCTGTTCGGTCGTCTCGTCCACGAAGCTGTCCGCAATGGCACGCTGCCCGCTGTGCCCGTGGCCAGCGCCGGTGAGCAGCAGGAATACCTGATGCTGCTCGACACCAACTCCCAGGTCTGGCTGAGCGATCTGGGCACCAAAATCCGGGCCCTCCTCAAGCCCAGCAACACGCCCATCCCGGCGAACATTGCGGTGCACATTGACGCGTCCCTCCTGGCGGCCATCATTGAGGCTCGCTCTCAGCCCCGTCCGGAGCGCACCCCAAAAGCGACCGCGCAAGAGCGCCAACCCGGGAAACCCACAGCCGTGACCTCGCGGAAAGAAGGTGCCAGGCAGGCCGTGAACGAGGGTCAGCCCACCAGCGAACCCCAAGTCGAAGCGAACGAGGTTCAACCGAGCACTGAACCCCAGGTCGAAGTGAACGATGGCAGCGCTGCTTGATGAAGCCCTCGCGTGCCTGGCACGGGGGTGCTCCATCCTCCCCGTGCACGCAGGCAACGACCGGGACAAGGATCCACACAGTGCCCTGTTGATTCGCACGGGTTACCACCGTCCTGACCCGGAGAACCCCGCCCGTCTCCGGGCCAGCTGGAAGCCCCTCCAGACCGCCGCACCCTCCGCAGAAGCCGTCACGGCGTGGTTCGCCAACACGCAGAACGTCGGGATGGCACTCGTGACCGGCCGCATCAGTGGCCGGATCGTCATTGACTTCGACGGTGACGAAGGCCGCGCGTACGCCCACTCGCTGGGTATCCGGCCGCACGTCCGCACGGGCGGCGGCTATCACTGGCACTTGCAGGCACCCGACTGGCGCGTCGGGAACCTGGTCGGGAAGTCCACCTACGGCGCGCCCGACTGCGTCGATGTCCGGGGCGACGGCGGGAACGCCATCCTGCCGCCGACCGTGACCCGCAAGGGGCCTTACGTGTACTTGCGGGACCCTGCGGACCTCGACACGCTCGACGACCTGCCCCTGACCCTGCGCGAAGCCCTTCGCCTGGTGCCGCCACTCCCAGCGCCACCACCAATGACCGGTCCTCTCCCCCGCGGCGACGACCGATACCCCAGCGGCCGCATCCTGGACTGGGCCCTCCAGAAAGTTCAGGACGGGACGCTCGGCGGCCGGAACGACACGGGGTATCACCTTGCGTGGGCGCTGTACAACAACGGGTACAGCCACGCGGAAGTGCTCCAGGTCGGCCAGACGTACGTCAGCCAGGTCGGCCATCAGCACCCGGATGGGCGGGGCGCGCCGTACACCCTGGATGAGTACCGCGCGAGCATGCGCACCGCGTACACCGCGCCGCGCGGTGAGCCATGGGGATACGGCACCACAGATGCCCGATCGACGCCACAGACCGCCACTCAAGCCCTGGAGGACGTGTACGCCCAGCTTCCACCCGAAGATCAAACGCGGGCGGCGCACCTTGTCGCGCGCGAGTGGGCGGCCACTGGACGGCCCATCGAGGACACCATCCGGTACCTGCGCTTGATTGGCCATGTCGCGGCCCCGAAGACCGCTCGCGCGGCCTACGTCGCACACGAGCGTCGTGAGGCCATGCCCGGGTCCTTGGACGCCTTCCTGCGCGCCCGGCGGGTGCGGTACGGGAGGAGCACTTGACGCGGGCGCTGGACTCTGCCAACAATGGCAGCACGAAATCCTGCAGGGTTCACCCCCTGCCCCCGTTGTCAAAACCCCACCGTTCCCGTTCGGGATTGCACGCACGTGCACGGTGGGGTTTTGCTTTGCCCGGAGGCTGCTGATGCGGCCTCCGGGCCCCACTGCAGCCTCCGGAAGGAGGCCACATGTTCGTACTCGAATACACCGTCGGCGGCACGTCCAAGTTCCAGTTCGTGGCCTGCCCCAGGAGTCTCAGAGCAGCTGTGAGAGCACAGGAGCACGGCAGCAGCCTCGCCCTGAGCGAACCCATCCGCACCGACCGACTCTACCTCTTCCCCGCCGTTCAGGCCCGCCTGAACCACCAGTAACCCTTGTGGGTCGCCTCGAGCGGCCCGGCACCGTCCAAAGCGTGCCGGGCTCCCCCGACCGCACTCGACTTCACCCGCGCAGCTGATCCCCCTTCTCACCGGAGGGCGGACAGCCCCCCCGGACCTGAAGTCCTCCGAATCGGAGGCAAGGAGTACACCATGGCACGAGGCATGAATCACGTTTTCCTGATCGGCGTTCTCGCTCGCGAAGCTGAACTGCGCTACACCCCCAGCGGCACCGCCGTCTTCGAAGCCACCATCGCCGGTGAAGATCACATCATCGGCAGTGACGGCCAGCCCCGCAAACTCCCCTGGTACCACCGCGTGTCTATCCTCGGCAAACCCGCCGAATGGCAGGCCGAACGCAACCTCAAGGCCGGCGACGCCGTGATGGTCGAAGGCAGCGTGGAGTACAGCCAGTGGGACGCTCCGGAAGGCGGCAAGCGCAGCATGGTCCGCGTCAAAGCCCAGCGCATGGAGCAGCTCGGGTACTCGCCGGAACTCATTCAGGATGCCGGAGGCGGTGTGCGAATGAGTGGCGGCATGAACGAGGTCATTCTGATCGGGAACGTCACTCGTGACCCCGAACTCCGCTACACCCCTGCCGGCGACGCTGTGCTTGGACTCGGCCTGGCCGTGAACGAGACATGGAATGACCGTCAGGGTCAGAAGCAGGAGAAGACCCACTGGATCGACGTCACGCTGTGGCGCGACCTTGCCGAACGCATGAAGGACCTCCGCAAAGGGGACCCCGTGCTCGTGCAGGGACGCCTCACCAACGAAGCGTGGACTGACCGCGACGGCAACAAGCGCAACACCACCAAGGTGGAAGCGTCCCGTGTCGAAGCGCTCGCCCGTGGCACCACTACACAGGGCAGCACGCCGACCCGCAGTGCCGCGCCCGCCCCCGCACGTCAGCCTGTCGCAGCCGGAGCCTCCCGCTCCAGCAGCCCGGCCCCGACGCGCCCCACCCCCACCCACTCAGGAGGACTCGACATCGATCAGGGACTGGATGATCACTTCCCGCCCGACGAGGACCTGCCTTTCTGAGTCACCCCGTTGAGATGCTGTACGCGCCGAGTTGACCTTGCGTCCTCGAACCGTACAACAACAGCCCTATCCGGCTGGATGATCCCCGATTGACCTTGCGTCTCGGGGATTTTCTCATGCAGAGGCAACGGCAGAAACGGTTCTGCATTCAGCAGCGATGTCCCTGAAGGAGTACCGCCTGCACGCTCTGATCACGTCTAGCGTTGACACATGATTCAGGGTCTCGACCACGTGCAAGTGAACGCCCCTCACGGACACGAGGAAGACGCCCGCGCGTTCTTCGGTGCTTTCCTGGGACTGGAAGAGCTGCAAAAGCCCGAGGCCTTGCGGGGGAATGGAGGCGTGTGGTTCGCACTGCCCGATGGCCGGCAGATCCATACCGGCGTGACAGCGGCGTTCGTACCCAGTGAGAAGGGACACGTCTGTCTGTTCTGCAACGACTTGGATGCGGTACTTGTTCGCGCTGAGCAGTTCGGGGTTGTCTGTAGCCTGGACACCCGTCTGCCCTTACGGCGGCTTTACTGCTCCGATCCCTGGGGAAACCGCACGGAAATTGTCGAGGGACGCCACACCCAATAGATGGGGCTTCGCCGTCAAAGGAAGCAGTGCATGACGTGCAGGCCGACGAGCCCGAGCCTCGGATGCTTGAACGCCTGAGGCACAGTCCCAATCACCTGAAAGCCAAGGGTCTGATACAGCCGCACCGCGGCAGTGTTGGATTCTACGACCGCATTGAACTGCATGGCAGCGAACCCCTGCTCACGAGCCCAGGTCAGCGCGTACTCGCTCAGTGCGCGCCCGACGCCCTGTCCGCGCGCCTCCCCAGCCACCATAAAGCTTGCCGTGGCGACGTGCGCTCCTGGACCAGGACGGTTTCGCCCCATATGCGCGGTGCCCAGGATTTCAGCACCTTCACAGGCGACGACAGTGTGGTACGGGGGTGGCTGAACCCAGACAGCGTGCGCCTGATCGGCTGACCAAGCAGGGTCATACGGAAAGGTGTCACCGGTGGTTACGACGTCCTGAAAGATTGACCAGACGGCGGGCCAATCGGCCTCGGTGTACTCGCGGATATGCACCTGAGTAGTGTATCCGCCTCCAATCAGTGGTCGATGCCCGAGTGTCAACCCAAGGATGCAGCATTTCCCGCTGTAGCGCGGCGCAGAAGGTGCTACAGTCATCTTAGTTTCTCCGCGAAGGTCACTTCGCCCCCGTTGTCGAAATCCTGCCGGCCCCCACGAGGGCACCCCCTTCACGGGGACCGGCAGGATTTCTCTTTTTTCGCTCAGGAGTGCGCCAGCAAGCAGTGTGCTGGCGCCCTCCCGGGCCCACACATTGACTGCTGGCGCACTTCGCCTTCACCGCCCACCCGTGGGCACAAGGAGTGCGTCATGCTTATCATCACCCGTCAGCAGTTCGCCGTTGCCGTCATCGCCCTCGCCCTGATGGCCGCCGTCATCCTGCTCGACCTGCCCGCCGGTTTCGGCGTGGCCACCCTCGCCGCCACGCTCCTGAGTGGCCTGATCGTCACCCTGCAAGGCTGGGAAGAGCACAGCAACCGCCTGACGCTCGTTCAGCGCAGCACGGACAACCTGAAGGATGGCCGCATGGTCATCCGCCTGCAGGCCGCTGGCCTCGCGCCCGTCACGCTGCACGTCGGCGACCTGATCGACACGATCAAGGACGCTCAACGCGAAGCGCGCTGGGACCGCATGCAGTCCAGGACCGTTCCCGTGAGCGGGTCCGTGCGTCTGATCATCCTTACGCAGGGCGACACCAGTGTCGTCAACTTCCGCCCCACCAGTGGGGTCGGCTACCGGGTCATCGTGCCCACCAACAAACTGCAGCTGCTGCTGCCCCGTTAAGTCCCGTCCACCCGATCCTTCCCGGCACGAACTGCGTGCCGGGGGACCCTACGGGTCACGGCGCTGCAGCTTCGGTCCGGACCTCCACCAGGAGTCTCCCATGACCATGAAACGTGAAATCTGGAGCCAGAAGCGTCACGTCACCGTGCAGGCCGTCCCGAACGTGCAAGGCGAGGACGTGTTCCTCGAAGTGCTGCGCCAGGTGAAACACGATTACGTCCGACTCACGGACGTCGAGACCTTACACCTCGCCGACATGGCGACCTCAGGAACCGCCGACCAGCAACTCTTTGCCCGCGACCAGCTCGCGCGCAACGCCGGTCCCCTGATCCTGGAAGTCGCGTACGAGTACAGCACCCGCTTTGGCGGCCTGCTCGAAGCGTACGATGGCGCCCTGCACCAGCTGAACAAGTTGCTGCCCAGGGTGACGGAAACCGCCGACGGGAAAACCCGCCGAACCGGTTGGAATCCCCATCAGAACGGATTCCGCTGGCTGGCCTGGGTGCAGTACAAACTGCCCGCAGAGATGCCCATGGCGGCCGAACGTCTGGTCGACGAGAAACGCGCCAGTGGCGCACCCGCTGCGATCGCCTCCGGGCGTTCCAGGCTCCTCGCCACGGTCGGCAACGACGGCGCCCTCTTCGACGAGTGGGTCCGCCTGGCCAAGACACCCCGCCCAGCGAGTCACCTCCCGAAAGGGCGTAAGAACCTCATCGTGAAAAAAGGCGGTCTGCGCCGCGTCACCGCAGCCTTCCTGGCCGCCGGTGTCAACGGGAAGACCACCCCCACGACAACCCTCCCGGAAGCCCGCACCAGCGTGCTGCCCCTGACTCCCGCGTGGATCGCCCGCGCTGTGCGAGCGAATGCCCGCGCCATCCTGGCCCGCCCGAAACTGAGCGAGTCGACGATGCGGCAGGCCCGCGCCCTGGCCACCGTCACGGAATTCTGGGTGAACCGGAACGCCAAAGCGCACCGCCTCGACGCTGTCACCGGCGAAGACGGCGACCAGCGCCTCGCGGACATCCTCACCGCTGAACCCGTGGCGCCCCAGCGCTATGAAGCCCCACTTCACCAGCTGGACCAGGTCCGCGCCCTGCGCGCCTACCAGCGGTTCGGCCCCATCCACGGTGCAGTCCTCACCCGCCTGCCGGTCCGGGAACTCCTTCCCGTGCACCGGAAGCGGCAGCAGGAACGTCAGGTGCGGGACCGGTTCGTTCAGTTCTGCGAGCAGGCCGGGATCACCGGCCAGGGACATGACGCCATCGCGGCGGCACGCCTCGCGCTCACCCTGACCGGCACCCCCTTGGATGCGCCCATGGATGATGTCCGTGAAGCGCTGCGTGGGGTGCAGGCTGCCCTTCGCGGCAGGACCGCCGTCTCCCGTCCGTCCCAGCTGGGCTCCGCCCTCCTGACCGCACTGATCGGTACCCCCCTCCAGCGTGCGTCCAAGGACGACGAAGCCGTCGCCGGTGCCCTGCACCGGGCCAACCCCACCCTCCTCTTCCGGTTCAACCTGGCGGCCGCCGTGCTCTATGGCCGGAAGCTGGATCGTCAGGGTAAGGCCGACCGGACCTTCGTGGCCGCCTGCGTGAAAGCCGGTGTGCGCATCAAACATGCGGAAGACGCACTTGATCAGCTCGCCCACGTGCCCATCACGACCCGCCGCGCCCAGCGCGTCCGGGTTCAGGGTGGGACCCGCTACGTCCGGCCCATGCAACTCGCGCTCGAAGCCTGTGCTCAGAGCGCCGACGCGCGGGCCCGTGACGCGCGACTGACCCTCCTCCGCCTGGAAGGCGAACTCGCTGCTGCTGAAGCTGCTGCGGACGTCGCCCCAGAAGCGGAATGGATCGCCGCCCTGGATCACGCCAAGGACATCCGGACCCGGTACCTGGCGGCGCATCGCGTCAGCGAAACGCTCACGAACTGCGCCGAAGCGCTCGAACAGAGCGGCACCGACCTGAACCTGGGCCGCGCACTCCTCGCCCTGGTCGATCAGGACAACATCCTCGACGATCACCTGGCCCTGCAGAACCCACTCGCGTGGTGGGCTGACGCCTGGTGGGCTTGCCCCACCGAGATGGACCGGGATGTGGTTGTGGTTCCCTTCTAACGTTCTTTCCCCATTGCGGTGGGGAGAGATCCCCCACCGCTCCCCTGGAGCACCCATGAATGACCGACTTGATCTGGCCCAGCTCGCCCCCCACGCCCCCAAGCGGAACGTCGCCGATTTCCTTCGCCGGACCATCGACCCTGACTTCCTCGAACGCTGCGTGGACAAGCAAGCCAGTGTGGCCGCCCAGCGTGCCGCTGCCCGCAAACGCGGCGATGACGTGACGATCACGGCGCCCCTGGCCGGCGTCCTGATAGGCACCAAACAGCAGTACCCCGCCCTATACGACGCGTTCTTCGCCCTTGTGAAGGCTGGGGTCATGGCGCGCCACCAACGCACCGCGATCACCGAAGGCATGCCGTTCGCTGGCGTGAAGTCCGGCGACCGCGTGGCCGTGACGGAACGCGACTTCATTGACCCCTTGACCGTGCACACCCGCGAGGGCGTGGACATCGACCTACGCGCCGAAAGCGCCCTGGTTCGTCTCTCCCGCTCATGGATGGAAGTGGACCGCGTGTTCAACGCGGAAACCGTCCTCTCCAGAGGCGAAGCGGGCGCGCTGGAAGCCACGCAATTCGCGCACAGTGAGTACCAGGTCCTCAGCGAGAGCCTCCTGACTGAGGTGCTCGACGTCGAAGGCCTGCTCATCCCCTGGGACGCCTCACCTCGTGACGCCCGGGTCCTCGCCGAAACCATCAATGACACGTACCTGCGCGCCCGCGTGCTGGCCGCGCTCGATCAGATGGACGGCGTGGATGACACCCACCGCGTCTACCTCCACAGCGAAGGGCAACCCGCCTTCCGCGTCCGGAAGACTGCGCCTGCCGAGAAGTGGAAGCCGTACACGCCCACCACTCCTCAGCGGACCGTCCCGGAACCCACCCCCCAGAAACGGCGCCCCAGCCGGACCACCACCGCGAAGAAACGTGTGGTCTCCGCCGCTGCACACGCCGACATGCTCACCCGCCTGAGCGCCCTCCGACAGGAACGGGACGCCATCTCCGAACTGATGGGCAGCGCGATCGAAGACGGAGACCTGCGTGAAAGTGCCGCCTACGATGAAGCCCGCACCCGCATGTTCGAAACAGACGCCGCGATCAGTCAACTCGAACGCGACCTGCTCGACGTGGAACCGGGCGACGTGGACAGTACCATCGGCCGGACCTTCGAGATCACCATCGCCGGTGTGCCGAAAACCGTCCGCCTCACCGACGGACACCCCCAGATTGGCGAGGTCAGCACAGCTGCCCCTCTCGGTCAGGCTCTGCTCCACGCCACCGCTGGACAGACGGTCACCGTCACCTCCACGCACCACCGCCTCGTGCCCACCACCAGCCGTCAGATCATGACCGCCGGAGCCATCACGCGCAAGCGCCACGTCCCAGACGGCGTGACCGCACCAGCCATCAACGACGTGCACACCCAGTACGCGTCCACACTCGTCACCTACAAGCGGGAACAACCCGTCCAGGTTGTGAACGTGATCCACATCCTCAGCATCACCTGAACCCTCAGCATCACCCCGTTGACTTCGACTGCCCGACTGGTTGACCTTGCGTCCCAGGCCTGCACGCGACCTGCGCTCACCCGCAGAAGATGCCCCCGATTGACCTTGTGTCTCGGGGGTTTCCTGTTTCGTCACCCCTACGTCACACACACTCGGGGCATGCGACGACTCAGCACCGTGCTGTTGCCCGCCGCCCTCCTGCTGTCTTCGTGCGGCACTGGGGCCTTCAGCAATCCGTTCATTCAGCCCATCGAGGTCACCCTGAATCCCAGTGCGGTGGCCCTCGCACCGGGCAGCTCCACCCGCGTGCAGGTGACCGGCAAGGTCAGTGGTACGGCCGACGCCGTCACCGGCCTGAACATCACGGCCCGCGAAGTCCCGGCCGAGTTGTCCGTCACCCCCAGCACGGGCGCCCTGACCGTCACGGTGAAGCCGGGATCAGCGCCGGGGACCTACAGCGTGCCGCTCGCCATCACCGCCACCGGCGGGAGCGGCACGGCTGTCCTGGCCGTGACGGTCACCCCCACGACCCGTACGCCGTACACCATCACCCCCATCACGTCCCTGACAGTGCAACCCGGCCAGCAGCGCCGGGTCTCCATCACACCGGACCGCGCTGGGGAACTCGCGACCGACGTGCGCATCACGGGCATCACGGGCGCACTGAACGTTACGCGGGACACCGACCCGCTCGGCTTCACGATCAGCGCGGCCGCTACTCAGACCGTCGGCACGTACGTCATGCAGATCACCACCACGGACGGAACCCAAACCCTGAACACGCCACTCACCGTGAACGTCGAGGAGAACAAATGAAAACGCGTCTGAAAATGGTCATCCTGGGAGCGTCACTGGCCTTCGGTTTCGCCTCCGCAGCTCCCGTGGAAGCCCCCCAGAACACGTACATGGGCGGCAGCATCACCCGCGAGTACCGCGCCAGTGATCTGAAGCAGGCGTACGGCATCCTCGATATCGCCATGGGCGAAATCTGGGTGCTCAATCTCCCTGACGACGTGGTCGACGTCATCACGTCCCGCGAGGGTGTCCTGCAGTTCTCCCAGCGCGGTCAGCGGGTGGTGATCGGGGCGACGGCCAGCACCGGCTCGTACCCCATCCTCGTGATGACCGCCGACAGCGTGTACTTCTTCCAGGCGCGCCTCTCGCCGTCGCGCGGTGGTGGCGTGCGGAACATCGTCGTTCGCGCTGACCAGGCGCCGGAACCTGAGCAGCAGATCCCCGGCTTCCCCACCCAGGCCGCCCCCACCACTCCGCTGCCTCAGACCAGCGTGCCGGTGGCCGTCCCTGCATCGCTGACCACCACGCGGGCACCCGCAAGTCCCCCTGCAGCGGCCGCACCCGTATCCCCGGCTCGGACCAGCGTGTCCACCTCCACGCCGACCAGGGCGGTCACGTCGCAGGTCACCCCACAACCCTCCGCCCCTCCTGTGCCTGTGCCCCTGCCGGCACGGGCGGACGTCGAGTTTCGCGCCCTGACCAACGGGCAGCAGACCAGGGTCTACTACCGGATCACCAACTCGGGGAGCGTCCCCGTCACGTTCGACGAACGGCGCCTCACCCTGAACGGCGTTCAAGGGCTGGGCTCGACTGACGCAACGATTCGCGTCAACCCAGGCGAAACGAAGTACGGGCAGGTCGACCTGACCACGGCCCCCACCAGCATCAACGCCCAGTGGCAGGGCAGCAGCATGGACGGGCAGGCGGCCGCCGAGGTCATGCGGACGGTCACGGTCGAGCGCCTGGGTGCCAGTTGAGTGAACCCATGAATCAGGACACGTCCGCCGAGGGTCTGGCGGACGTGTCCTCTCTCCTGCACGATCTGGCTATCGGAAGCCGCAGACTCGCGGAACTCGAAGGTCGCGTGGACGTGGGGACCCTGGTGCGGCAGGACCTCATCCGAATCGTGCATGGCGTCCTCGGTCCAGTGGTCACTCTGGGTACTGCGGGCCGGGCAGCGTGTCAGCTCTCCAACCCGAGGCCCATTTCCGCCAGCACGGCCACGGATGAAGTGGCGCTGCGTGAAGCGACCCTCATGGCCGTTGCGCGGGGGTATACCGTCGCGCTCGTTGGGTCGCGGTCACTCCGCCTGAACGATCAGGCTGGGCGAGAGCATGTGCTCTACATCCGCGTGTCGAGCGGCCCCCCGAGTACGGCTTGGGTGAAAACCCTCATCCGGCGGCACCGCAGTACACTCCGTCTGCACTCCAGCACGCTCATTCTGGTCGTCACGCGACCGGAGAACTACGACCGGCAAGTCCAGTACCAGCGTCACCTTCAGGTCTGGGCCCTCCAGTGATCGCACCTGTGCCGAGGCGACGAAAGAGCGTCTGAAAAACGTGCTGGCACAGGTGTCCCCAGAGCGATCATGCGTGCACGGTGGAGGTCGGAGGTGGGGCACTCATGACAAGAGCTGCGTACCCAAATGATCTGACCGACGCTGAGTGGCACGTGCTTTTCCTCTTCTTCCTCCAGAGTCCTCTGTTGGCCCTCCACGGAAGCGGTTGCTGCGAGAGATCCTAGACGGGATCTTTTACGTCCTGCGCGGAGGAATTGCTTGGCGAGTAATGCCGCTCCTGCACAGTCTCGAGCGGTTGCGGCACCGTCCAAGGCGGCTGAGCAGGTTCAGCTGGCGCTCCTGACGGTGGCCGCACAAGCAGAAGCAGACCCGTCGCGCGAGGTCAACGAGAGGCTTCAGCGTCCACCCTCATCCGCACGGACTACCGTCAGGTATGTCGCCCACTGCCTCCAACGATCTGCTCCCATTCCGCATGGTCGAGCATGCCAACTCCACCAGCCTGATCCTGACCACCTTCGATCAGGGGGCCGACGTGTTCGAAGCCTATGGGTATGACGCAGGCGGCTATGCATGGCAGGGGGTGGCTCAAACACTGATTCAGTTACGGGCGCCCCACTTGGCCTCTCAGGTGAAGTTTGATTCTGAATCCAGCATGTTTACCGCTTACGGCGCTGCTCCTGCTGCCTTGGTGGAACTGGCGCACCTGATGCGGGAAGCGATGACCACACGAGCTGTGCTCGAGAACGCGCTGAGCCAGGTGACGCCGGAACAAATGGATTAAGAGCTGACAGAGGCGGTGGGCCCTGTGCCGACGCCACCCGTAGCTGACACGAAGCCGCCCGCCTCTGACGTCACTGAGCTGCCGGGAGTCCACGAGAACTCACGGTCCAGGGCTGTGACTCGAGAAATCAGGGAGCAGCAGCACTTTGAGGCGCCGACCCTCCCCGGCTGCCGGTGCAGCCTCAGAACCGCGCACGCATGATCGCTCTGGGAACACCTGCGCCAACACGTTTTTCAGACGCACTTTATCGGGGAGGTGGTGGGGGTAAGCCGCAGGATACAGTCGGGTCAGGTGGAATCGGGCACCCGTTTCCGTCCACCCGCCAGGTTGACGATGTCGTGGGGGCACACGCCATCAACAGCACCGTCAGCAAGGCAAGAGCGTACGTTCGGTACCGCGCGGTTGGCGTTCACGCACCTGCGGATCACCCCTCAAGCAGGGGAGCGTCACCGTTCTGAGGATTCAGGCCCGATTGGTCCGTCCAATAATCGACTGTGATGACGTCCACGTGGGGGTAATCCGCCTTCATCCGGGCGGATCGGATCGCGCTGGGGGTCGCCCAGACCAGTCTGCTGTACGGTTCAAACTGACGCACCTTGCGGCGGATCGTGCGGCGGTCGTATCCCGCGTCGTACTCCATGGCGATTAGCTCTTCCCCGTCCTTCATGACGGCGTCCGGTCGGTGAAAACGGCCACCACGGTCAATCTTCCACTGCTCGGCACTCGCGGCCAACTGCCACCGCATGGCCGCCGTGCCTGCCGCGTGGGACAGGGAGCTGATCGGCGCGTCCCGCAGCCTGGAGTCCGAGGCCGCGCGAAACGTCACGTCCACCGTCCAGGAACTCTTCCGCATGGGCTGCACGGACAGGGTCAGCCCGGGGAAACGCGTGCCGTCCAGCCCCACCCTGGACAGCATCGCGTCGGTCAGCACGTCGTCAACCGCGAGGAGATCCGCAATCGCCTGACGCTCCCGGTTGGCCTGAGCCAGGCGGTCCAGGGGCGTCGGGCGAGAACGGGGCGGCGCTTGGATCACTGCGCACTCACGTCGATGCGGATGGCCAGCGGTTCTCCGGCTGCCAGCTGCCCCACAGACACAACCTGCGCTTTGGTATCCGGCACGACGAACGCCTGGGCCAGGTTGCCTCCCAGCGCGAGCCAGAAGTTCTGCGGGCGCTCCTGTGTCGTCACCAGACCAGAGGAGGAGTACGTGGTCGTTTTGGCTGCCTGCGACTGCACGAAGCTCTGAACGGCGGTCAGAATTCCGTTCAGCGCGGTCCTGGCCGCGTTCGGCGATGCCGTCCGGGCGCGGCCGCCAATGCCAGGTCCGTCTGACGACTCCGCGTAAGCCGTGACGGGGACCTGCGTGCCGGTCTGCGTGAGTACCGTAGTAAAGCTGAGGAGAATCCGCCCGCGCTCGTCGAGTGTGGCCGTGCCACGCCACATGGCCCCGTCATTCGAACGCGCCCAGACGGGATGTGTGACGCCGGGATACACAGCGACCGGCGTCGTCAAGGTCGCCTGCACCACGCTCCCCGGCAGCGCCACACTGCGGGCGTCGCCAGACGCCTGAGGTGCTGCGGAAGGCGTAGGGGCGGGTGAAGACGCAGGGGTTGCCGGGGTGGGTGCTTCGGCCTGCGCGGTGCGCGCCGAGCTCGTGGACACGAAGCCGCCTGTGGTGGCGGTCTGTGAAGCAGCCGTGCTGGCGCTGACCAGGGCACCAGACTGCGCGGGCGTAGCAGCAGCACTGGAAACGAGACCGCCCGTCGAGCTGGCAGATGGCCGCTCCGTAGCCGCGCGAGACACCAGTCCGGTCGCCTGGGGTGCAGCCGATGCCGCAGGCGTCGTGGAGGTCAAGGCCGCACGCGGCGCCGCTGGCGCAGGCGTCGTCGCCACGACCGCGGGACGAGTCTCCGGCTGGCTGGCTGCTCCTGCAGGTTGCTGCGAGATCAGGGCCTGTCGTTCGGCGGGTGCCGCAGCCGCAGCAGGGGTCGTACCGGTGAAGGCCGGCGTAGGGGTGACCGTCACTGGCGTGGCCTTGGCCGTCACGGGCACGGGTGCCGCCGTGATCGGCTGTGGGGTCACAACTGAGCCCCCGTACGGATCAGGGAGGCGCGTCGACGTGACGGGCACCGGCGTAGGGGTGACGGGCGCCGAGGTGACCGGCATGGGCGTCACGTCCGGGTACGCACTCTGCACGGGCGTGACCGGCTCGACTGGCGCTGGAGCAGCAGGCGTAGGGGTGACGGGTGTGGGCGAGATGGGTTCCGGTGCAGCCACAGGTGTGCTGCTCGGCGTGATCGGCTCAACAGGTGTGGGGGTGTCCTGGGTGCTCTGCGGCAGGCTACTGGTCGGCGCGGCCGCGACCGTAGGGGTGACGGCCTCCGACACGGCTTCCTCGCTCTTGGGTGCTGCGGACTTTTTCTCCGGCATGACGGCCGTGATCAGCACGGCCGCCAGCAGCAGTCCCCCGGCGCCCACCGCGAACGTGGCCGGACGCACCCGCCCCTTCCCGCGCGCACTTTTCCCCTGAGCCCGCTGGAATTGAGTGGTCAGGACGGTCATGGCGTTGCCCTTCTGACTCGCCTTCCCGAACAGTTCACGGGCTTCCTCAGCCTGCTCGTCGATCACGGCCTCATTGATCCGCCGGGCGAGCGTGGCGTCCTGGGCGGACACCTGCCCGAGGAAGGTTGAGAAGTCGGGGCTCTCTGGCTCGACCAACGTCAGGTCGGGATCCAGAGCATGGAGTTGACGTTCGATCTCAGCGCGCTGATCAGCGTGGTATGGCATGCCGTTAGCGTGCCTGTCCTCGGGGTGACGACACGCGCCCTGAAGTCTGCACGCGCATCCGGAATACACCCGACGGGGGGGTGCTTCCCTCGCGCGGGCGGTCACCCCTACGTCCCTCACGGTGCGGGATGGAGGTCCACCCATGAACACTCAGAACCCTGTCCGCCCCGTTTCCGCCCTGCACGCCGTGAACGCCCTGTACCTGCGCCTCGTGGTCCTGCTCACGCTGGCCTTCTCGTCCAGCAGCTTCGCACAGGCGACCCCCGAAGCCTTCCAGAAGAACATGGACGCCAAAGCCGGGGTGTTCTGCAAGTACGTGAACATCCTCCCCCAGAGCAAGTGGGTCACGCTGGGCGCGCTTGTGTTCTTCATCATCGGCGCCGTCCTGATGATCTTCGGCGGACGCGGCGGCAACGTCTACCTGATGCGCGGCATCGGCGCTGTCGTGATCATCCCCGCCCTGATCTCGCTGGGCTCCTCGTTCGGCATCGTCTGCTGACGGATTACCCATGGACGACATGCCGTTCCCACAGTACCGAAAGGGGGTGCCGAAAGCTGGCCTGGACGAGGTGGCGCATTTTATGCTCGCCGTCGTCCTGGCCGTCTTCCCCTACTTCTTCATGCAGCTCGCCCTGGGGGACTGGGGGTTTGCCCCAGTCGTCTCGGGCGCCGTCGCGTGGGCGTCCTTCCGGTTCATGGCGGTGCCGATCGTCCGGTACGTCTTCCAGCAACTGCCCCCCATGTTCCTCGAGCACTACGTCGCCACCGTCTTCTTCCGGGGCGGCCTCGCCACCCGTCCGGACCCGGAACCCATTCCCTTCAAGGTGGACTGAATGCCCTACCACGACGTCGGCAACGCCCTCAAAGTGGCGGAGAATCAAAGCAACCTCACCCAGCAATTGACGTACCACGGCCTTGAAAACGGCACGGTCTTCACGCTCGACAACCAGATGACGTTCGGGCTGAACGTCGATCTCGTGTCCGCGGCCCGGGCCACGCCGGACATCCGGGTGTCCAACCGCGACCGGATCATGGCCGCGATTCAAGGGGCGCTGCCCGCCGGCGCTGTGGTGCGCTTCTACCTGGACAACCGCCCGGCCACCCGGACGGCCCTCGCACAACTCGCGCCCATCGAACGGGATGGCAGCGCCGTCGAGCGAATGCTCCAGGCAAATCACGCGGTCCTCGAACGCATGCGGCGGAGCCACTGGGTGAGCGACAGCTCCGCGTACTTCACGGTGACCCTCACCGTACCGGGACGCCCGAAGAAAACGCCGTACAAGAACGTCAACCTACAAGCCCTGGTCTCCAAAGCCGCCACGCTCCAGAGTCGCCTCGCGCGGCAGCTCACCCTCAGCGGTATGCGCACGAGCCCCATGACCAATGACGAGGTCTGGGCGCGCATCCTCGATTACTTCAACCCCGACATGGCGAGCGCGGAAAAGCCAGCCTATCAACGAGACCTCGACGCCGGTGATCTGGCCGCCTACCGCGTCGGCCAGAAACTGAAAAACGCACCCAAGGCAACGCGCCCATACGTGGCGACCATGCGCGCTCAGGTCGCGTGCAGTGGCATCGATCTGGACCACGACGCCTGCTTCACCGTGGGCCACACCCGGGTGGGCATCGTGTCGTTCCTCAAGCCGAGCCGGGGCACGCACGTCGGCGCCACCGAGGAGATCATCCAGGCCCTCGGGGGGACGCACTCCACCTTCATGGTGGAGTACCTCGTCGTGGACGCCCCGAAAATCCGCGCGCAGATCAACGAGTCCCTGGATAAGCAGGAAACCGCCGCCAGTGATCCGTCCATGAAAGCCGGGCGTGAAGTCTACACACGCATCGCAGAAGGGACGGCCCTGGTGCAGGCCCTGGAGATGGGGCAGGTCCTCACGGAAATGAGCATGCACGCCATCATCTTCGCCCGCTCCCAGGAAGAACTGGACGACCGTCGCGAACGAACGCTCGCGGCCTTCAGTTCGGTCGGGGGCAGCATGCCCCGCGTCGCGTCCCATGCCGACGCCATTCACCTGTACCTGCAGAACGCGCCCTTCAGCGGGAAACGCAGCGCGTATCAGGTCGCGGCCTACTACCGCAACGCAGTCGACTGCATGCCTCAGGCTGGCCCCTGGGCAGGGACGCCCGAGGGCGTCCTGCCACTCCGCGGGCGACGGGGAAACGTCTTCTCGATCTCGCCGGTCGCGCCGGGCATCCGCAACGCGGGCGTGGTCGTGGCAGGCAGCGCCGGGGGGGGGAAAAGCGTCTTCATCAGCATGCTCGCCGCTGGACTCGTCCACCGGCATCAGGCGTCCCTCACGGTCGTGGATCCCAAGCGCGACTACCTGGCGCTCTTCACGGCACTGGGCGCGGCGGACGCCATCGTGAGCATCCGGCCGAACGCCCGGCTCCCCTCCGGGGAACGGGTCCGGATCAACCCGTTCGACCTGCCTCAAGCGGACGATACCGTCACCGCCACGAAAATCTCCTCCATCCTGGAGTTGATGCGCGCCCTGCGCATCAATGACCTGAGCGGCCGGCGCGTGAGCATCCTGCATGAGGCCATCCAGGTGTTCTACCGGCGGTTCTCCCGGCCCGTAGACCGGGGCGGTGAGGTCGTGGACCGGTACACGGGCGAGGGCACCCTCACGGACTTCGCCGATATCATTTCCCGCCTGAACATCGTGGGCGACAAACCCGTCCTGGCTGACCCTGAACTCCGCCGCGAGGTCAGCGACGTCGCCAATGAACTGCGGGCGTACACCGCTGAAACCCCGATCGGCACCCTGCTGGACGGCCCGACCACGGTGAACGTTCACTCCAGGTACCTGTACCTCGACATCAGCGGCATGATCGATCACCCCCAGCTGCTGGCGATTGGCACACTCCTCACCAACGAACTCGTGTGGAACCGGAGCATGACCATGGAGGGCCGCAAAGTCATCGTGATGGAAGAGGCCGGCGTGGCGAAAAACCTGCCTGGCCTCGTCGAACTGACCAACCGCCTGTACAAGACCGGCCGTTCCCTGGGCGTCATTCCCATCCTCGCCATGCAGGAAATTGAGGACGCCCTGGCCTACAAGGGCGTGATCAACAACGCCAACACCCGCATCCTGCTCGAAAGCAAACCGTCCGAGCGCGCGCAGATTGCCGACATCTTCGACCTGAATGCCTCCATGCGTGGCCTGCACGCCTCTCTGGGCGGCGAAGCGAACCGGTTCCGCGAGGTCCTGATCCTCCAGAACGGCGGGAACGGTCAGCTGGACGGCGACGTCGGCCAGTTGTGGCTGTCCCGCGAGGCGTACTGGATGAGCACCAGCGTCAAGGAGGAAGCCGACTACCGCGCCCACGTGGCGACGGAACTCTACGCCGGGGATGAAGCCCGGGCTGCCATACACATCGCGCAGGAGGAGCAGCATGCCGCATAGATCCGCAGCGACCCGAACCCTGGTGCTCACGGCCTTCATGTCCAGCGCCGCGCTCGCGCAGGACGACCCGTTCGAACCCATCAATGGAGCACTGAACGGCGCCAACAACGTCATCATGACCGTCGACTCCACCATCGCCATGCTGTCCCGGGCCATCGATCTGCTCTCGATGGTGCCGGCCATCGGCCCGTTCGCGCAGATGCTCAAACCCATCATCAACACCTACATGGACATCAAGACGACCATCATGCCCATCATTGAGGCCGGGAACCGCGGCATGGCGTACGTCAAGCAGATCAACGACGCCCGGAACACCGTTCGGCAGATGTTCAGCAACAGCAACTTCTCCGACCGCGTGAACAGCATCAACAGCCTGGTCGGCCAGTTCGGCGGCCTGAGTTCACTGACCGGCGGCGCCCGAACCATTGACCCGAATGACCCCCGGGGCAGCGTCGCGCGCATCCTGTCGTCCGCGGACCGGCAGATCGCGGACGTTCGTTCGCAGATCAACCAGGCGCAGTCCCAGCGGGACATGCCGAGGTACCGCGCCCTCGTGCAGCGGGAGGAGGAACTGAAGGGCCTCCGGACTCGGATCCGGCAGGCGGGCGAAATGGCGGCCAGTCAGCGGGATTCAATGAAGCTCGTGACTCGCACCAGTCAGGTGGCCGCGGACGCCGCGCGCCGTGCGCCGGCGCAGGCCGCCCAGCTCCAGGCGACCCTGAGTGCCGAGGGCGCCCTGAAGATCCTGGGCACCATGGCCATCGAGCAACTGAACGTCAACGCGGGCGGCTTCGATGCCCTCAGTCAACAGCTCGCCACGATCAGTCAGAACCAGACCATCACCAATGAGCAGAACGACCAGCTGCTCAGCCACTTCCAGCAGCAGGAGCGGGAGCGGACCGCCCGCAACCGGCAGCTCATCGAGGAGACCACGCGCCGTCAGGAGGAAGAGTACAAGTCCATGATCAAACGCACGGACCTGCTCGCGGACAGCATCGGGCAGACGCTCCGCCCAAGTGATGAGCGGCGCAGTGACATCCGCAGCCTGATGGGCGGCAGCAAGTGAATCGTGCGCTGCCCCTGCTGGTCCTGCTCGCCGGGGTGGCGCACGCCGCAGGCACCCCCGTCGAGTGCCCGACCGCAGCCGTCGCGTCAACGTCCGACGTGACCCTCAGTGCCTTCCTGCCCAACGCGCCCTGCCTGTTCGCTCAGAACATTGACCTCTGGGCGCGGTGGGGCCTCTGGACTGGCATGGCGACCGTCGGCCTGACCCTGGCGGCCGCGTTCTTCTTCTGGAAGCTCTTCGCTGCGGTGCTCGGCGGGGCCCCGGAGAAGGCCCTGACCCCCTTCCTGATCGCCGCTGTCATTTTCTTGCTCGTGTCCCCCGCCCGGGAGGGCAAGGGCCTCCTGCCTGACATTCAGGCGAGCGCCATGGAAGGCTTCGTCAGCCTGTACAGCATCTCGGCAGCTGTAGGAACCCGTGCCATGACGGAAGGCCCGACGAGCGTGCAGGAGCAAACGCGAACGTTAGGGAAGAACGTCGCCCTGCTCGTCGCGCGTGGCTCTCAAGCAGCGGAGATCCGCAAGCAGTTGGACGCGATCAAGGCTGGAGAGATTTCGGGCGACCTGAAGGACCCCAACCTCGTGAACAGCCTGTACGCGCAGCAGCTGGAGAAGGATCAGTCCGGCATCAACCAGGCCTTCTCCGGGAACGGCTGGGTGTTCAACATTGGCTTCCTGCTGCTGTATGGATTGTTCGCCATTTTTGCCGGGATCATTTTCGCTGTAGGGTTCGGCCTGCAGCTGTCCCTGCTGCTCTTACCCATCGCCATTGCGTTCCTGGTGCTGGGTCGCTTCCAGCCCGCCGGTTACGTCGGTGCCTCGTACCTCGCGGCCATGTTGACGGCCGTGCTTATGCCCATCGGTGTGGCCAGCGTCACCACGGTGGGCCTGAGCATCCCCGCGGCTCGCCTGACGCCAACGGTGACCAAGATGAACAGCGAAGTCGCCGCCAACCTCCAGCGGTATCAACGGAGCATTGATCAGGGGTGTAGCTTCACGGAGATCGGGTGCCAGCTCAACGAACAGGTCATGCTCCCGATTCAGTCCGACCTGAGCAGCCTCAAAGAGCTCTTCGGTCAGATGATCCTGATGGTGGCCGCATTGATCGTCGGCCTCTCGATTGCGGCGTCCGCGCTTCGCAGATTGCCGAGTAGCATTGCCGGCCTGGTTGGAATCTCCGGCGGTGGTGAATCCTCCGGGGTGGAAACCAGTGCCATCGGGAAGGTGGTGGGCGGCGCCGCGAAGATGATGGGCGCTGAAATGCTCATGAAAGCCGTGCAGGCCAAAGCCGTGGGCGGCATGCTCGGGAAAGGACGAGGTGGCGCCTCCTCCGGTGGGGAGAGTCCCGCAACGGGTGCGTCCAGTGGGACGGTCCATGCATCCGGAAGTGTCCCCCCGGAGAGCGTCACGGAAGGCGCTCAGGGCGCGGCCGCCACCCATCCCAATGTCCCGCCCGAAACGGTCACGGCACCCAGCACGAGCACGCCGATTGGCGCGGGGTACGCGGCCTTCCGGAGTGCCCGCGAGAGTGGTCAGGGACGCGCGGGCGCTGCGGTTGCGGGCGCGCGCGGTGTCGGCACGGCTGTGGGTGCACAGGCTCACGAATCCCTGAGCACGGGCGCCCAGGCTGTTCGCGCGTCCGCTGGTCAGGGCCTCCAGGCTGCTCGGGCGCAGGTTGCCGCGTCCGCCTGGGGTGGAACGGCCAACGCGCAGAAGGCTGGCCAGGCCTGGGAGGCCGGTGTCGCTGGACCTGCGCGGGCCGTGCGGAGTGACCTTCAGGCCATTCGCGAGGACGTTCAGGCGAGGCGCGGGCCGGACAGTACCAATCAGTTCGGGCCGCGCGACGCGGACGCGGCAGAACTGCACCCCCGGGTGACCGCTGCCGAGGCCGAAGCGACCGCGACGGCAGACCGGGCGGCAGCCATCCGGGGCGCGACCGCATACGCGGACGACGTTCGCCCCCCGAGCGGCCGGGCCATCAGTGCCATGCGGGCCCAGGGCGGCAGTGAAGGCTCTGCCCGCCCGGGACCCGCCATCGTGACCCCACGGCAGGCAACGCAAGACGGCCAATCACTTCGGGGAGAAGGAACGAACCTACCGGCGTACTCCGGAACGCCGAACCAGGCGCCCCCACCCGCTCCGAATCCGCTGGATGTGGAAGCGGAACGGAACCGGCAGCGGGCGGAGCAGGGTCCGAGACCCGCAGTGGTCCTGGGGGGCGTGCCGAGACGGGCCATGTCCGCGGCGTCCAGTGGCGGGCGTGCAATTCCGGGCGTGGATGTGAGTCCACTGGGCCCAAGTCCTGCCCCTGCGCCCGCACCGGCCCCTACGCCCACGCCCGCACGTGCGCCGTCCCGGAATGAGATCTCCCAGGCCCGGCTGGCCCATCGTGAATCTGCAGCGGCCAGTGCCCCGGCACCAGCGCCGACCGCATCACCTGCCCCAGCACCATCGGCCCCGACTGCTCCGGTGACCCCGACGCCGACCCCTGCACCTCGTCCAACTCCTGTCCCTGCACCAGCGCCGACGCCTGCACGTGCACCTGCACCGCAGTCCGCTGCAGTGACCCCGGCAAGCACCCCCACGCCACCAGCACCCGCGGCCACCCCCACCCCGGCACCCAAGGCCACGCCCGCCAGCGCCGGACAGACGAATCCGCCCTCGACGTCAGATCAGAAAGAGGAATGACCATGACGCACGCCCGTGAAACGGCGTGGAGAGTCCGGGGAGGCGCCGTTCGCGTCTCCCCCATCTTCACCCCCACAGCCCCCCCACCGCCCCGCATCACCCACCTCACCCCTCCCGTCAGCGTGGCAGCACCAGCCATCTGGCGGCGTCTCCGGAGCGCCCCGTGACGCCCTCACAACCTGAACGGCCGCAGGCCAATCCGCCAAGCCCCGTCGCCATTGCCGCCCTGAGCAGCACCATGCTCAGCGCATCCATCCTCCTGATGCAAGCCCTGGACGTCGGCCAGCGGTCGGCTCCCCTGATCTACAAACACACCGGACTCGCGCAGGCCCGGCAGTTGAAGGAAGACGCCATGGCCGCCCTGCTGATCTCCTGTGGCACGGATGAGAAGTGCGGGCCCTGGCTGAGCGCGCAGTTCTCCGCGGGCATGGCCGGGTACTGGCTGGCCCTCCTGCTGCCCGTCATCGCCATTCCCCTCACGATGAAGTTCTTCCCCAGCCGCAAGGCCGTGCCGCAGAAGGACCCCGGTCTTGCCCGCTGGGAAAACAAGGCGGCCCTGAAGCGGTACATGTACGGCAGCGACTCCACGAACGACCCGTTTATCGGCTTCCTCGGGTACCTCAAGAGCGGCGAGGTGGGCGGCACGTTCGACTCCAAGGACCTTCCCCCGATGTACATCCCGCTGGAGGACTGGTGTCAGAACACCCTGGTGTGGGGCGGCATCCGGAGTGGCAAGACGACGTCGTTCTTCCAGCCGAACATCTTCCTGGGCGCGCACCTGGGCATCACGTGCGTGGTCTTCGATGTGAAGTGGCCGCAGAAGGACAGCGGGTTCTACGAGACGATCGGGTACTGGCACGCGCGGAAGCGGCGCACGGTGCTGCTCGCGCCGTACGAGCCGTACGGGGCGCGCGTCAACCTGATCGCGGGCGTCTTCTCCTTTTCGGACGCGCTGGAGGTGGCGGACGCCGTGTTCCCACCCCCGGAGTTCATGGAGGAGCGTGGGAAGCACTACAACGACAAGAAGCGCTTCATGATCGCCGCGTTGATGTGGCTCCTCCGCACGGAGATGGGTGACCAGGCCCACATGGGTCACGTCCTGGAACACGCCATGCTGCCCGACGACCGCCTCATGGAATGGGTCGAGACGGCCAGGGACGAGCAGGCGAAAGCGATCCTCACCGGGTACCGGGACGCGGGCGAGAGCAACTTCGCCGAGACCAAGAACGGCATCATCAGTGCCCTCAAAGTGTTCTTCAATCAGGACGTCGTCCGAGCCACGAGCGGCCTCCCGACCGAGACCACTCAACTGGAGGAATGCTTCCGCCAGCCGTCCCTGGTGATGGTCGGCATCAACCAGAAGAACATGATGGACGGCTCGGGCGAGGTGCTCTTCCGACTCTACAAACGCCTGCTGGATGCAGCAGCCATGCGTGTAGCGGCGGAGCAGGGCGGCCGCCTCAGAGTGCACCTGGCGTACATGATGGACGAGCTGCCCAGCATCGGGAAGATCAACTACATGATGCGGTCCCTGGGAACGCTGCGCTCGTACAACATCTCCCACCACCTCGGGATTCAGAACGACGCGCAGGGCCAACTGGTGTACGGGGAGGCATACTGGAAGGCCATCACGACGAACGTGGTGGCCCGCGTGATCGTGTTCCCGCGTGGCATCAACGGGGATGACGCGAAGAAGATCCGGGACCTGATCGGCAAGACGACCGCCACGGAAGTCGGGGTGACGGGTAGCCGCTCCATCCGCGTGCTGGAGCACGAGGGCAGCAATGCCGTGTCCGCCAAGCTCGTCGAGCGAGACCTGCTCTCCTACGAGGAGTTCTCTCAATTCACGCTGGGCGAAGCGGTGGTCCGCGTGAACGGTCACCAGCCGATCAGGACGCAGCTCGCGCCCATGACCATGGCGACCGTGGAGGGAAGTGGCATCACGCCAGGGTCGAAACCCAACCTGCTGCACGCGTTCTACCGGGAGACCATCGCGCGGTGCCCGGGCGGCCTGGTGGCGTACACGGCCCGAATCATTCAGGAGGGCTCACTCGCAGGGGCCACCAGTGCATCGTCCCAGCGGGGCACCCAGAATGCGCCGTCACACCCCGTGCCCGCATCGGTGGCACCACAACCCGTCCCCGCCCAGGAATCGGCGCCAGGCGCGACGGGGAGTGCCGCCAACCTGTCGGTCACTGAAGTGGTGCAGTGGCTCCGGGCGTGCATGACTGAACTCATCGAGATCGAGTGGCAGCTGCCGGAGCGGGTGATCACGGTGCGGGTCGATGCGGAGGCGGACACCGTCAACGGCACGACTGCCGTGACGCGCCTGGTGATCGGTGGACTGCTGGAGCGGACCCGGACGGCTTCCCACGCCCGCCTGACGAAGAAGGCCCACGCCGCACTTCCGGCCGACCTGCACGCTGATCTGGCGGACTATCCGGACGCCTACGCGGTCTACCGGTGGCTGCGGGACAACGCCCTGAGCATCAGCGGCACGCCCGAACGTGCAGCGTACGAAGCCCAGTGCGCGAGCACCGACCCCCCCACCACGCCGACCGAACCTGCCGCTCAGGTGATCGACGGGACCCTGCTCTGCACCATGACCCGCACCCGGGAGATCTTCAGAGGTGAGGGCGTTCTCCGGTTCCCGCAGAAGCGGATCGGCAGTCGGGATCACAACCAGATTCCTGTGCAGTCACTCGCTGCGACGGCGGCCGCCGTCCGCCAGGCACGGGCCGCGGAAGCCGAACCGACTGGGGAGGGCAAGCTGTCCCGGAAGGACCGGAAACGTCAATCGAAGACGGACCTGGTGAACAGCGTCGTGGGTTCATCACCTGACGCGCCCTGACGGTCACGTCGTCACCCCGGCGCATGTCACGCTCGCGACATGCGCCGAATTCTCTGTTTCTTGATGCTCTGCGCGTCCTCCGTGGACGCGCAGAGCGCTGCCGACGTCGCGAAGTCCATTCAGGGTGCCCGCCGGGAGGTGATCGCCGTTCTCCCCCGCGTCATGAATGAGGCCGTCGCAGCTGCACTCAAGGTGGCAGCCGCCCGAGGTACCCGCGTGTTCCTCATCACTGAGCGGGCCACCGTGAAGCGCGGCGGGTACCTTCTGAACGTCTCGCACGGACCCAGCTCCATCAACACGTACCTCTACCCGGGTGCGATCACGACACCCTGGATCCTCGTGGACGGGGCGTGGCTCGCCTCAGGGACCGCCCTGGACGCCGACCTCACGGCGCCGGTCACGATCAGCAGGGACGCCCCCACGCTCACCCGGTTGAACCTCTGGGCCACGCAGGTGACCGCGGCTGGTCCCACCCCGCGAGTGGACCTGCTGAAGCTCCGGTACGACCAGCCGACACGGTCGTCACCCCCACGTCCTGCACGGTGAGGGGTATGGAACCCACCATCGACCGTCTGCTCCAACGGATCACGTACCGCTATGAACTCCTCATCGGGGTCACGGTCATTGGCCTGCTGTTCTGGCCCATGTTCGCTGGCTTGCCAGGATTCGTCGGCGCTTTCTCGGTCATGCTCGTGCTCCTGCATGCCCGCAATCTCAGTCAGTACAAACGGGGCACAGAGGACGACACCATCATGGACCGATTACTCAGCGCACTCCCCTTCCGCTATGAACTCCTCCTCCTGATCGCCACCGTGCTCTGGGCGGTGTGGTGGTTCGCCGCCGGCATGACCGGCTGCATGCTCGGCCTCGGCATCGTGGCCCTGGCCCTCACGGCTCGGTCCAGCTCGCAACTCAAGCGGGGCACCGTCACGATCGGCGAGGCCTGACCGTGCACGCCGACATCCCAGGCATCGCCCGCGTGACGCGGCGGGTCACGCTGCCCCCACAACCGGTCTTCGATGTCAGTACCGCCAGTGAGTTCGAGCAGCTGCTGCGCATGTTGCCCGGCCGGGTGCAGGTACTCGTCGAGTCCCGCATCCGGGAGGTCGAGGAGATCCGCATGCAGGCGTACGGCCCGGTCGAAGTCCTGTACCAGCACGCGCATGTCATCTACCCGATTGAACTGACCCTGGAGGACATGAAGATCCTGGACTCCGTGGGGCAGTGGCGTGCGGACGGCCGTCTCGGCCTGGAAGGCACGCTGCACCGCTTCGGTCGACTGGACACGATGGGGCACACGAGCCTCGTCACCGTCCGCGTGGCGAAGGCCTTCGTCGGCCTGGCTGAACCGCTCCGGGAGTGGCTGTCCGCCGCGCAGGACGGCCTGGTGATCATGGGCCTGCCGGGCAGTGGGAAGACGGCGCTGCTGCGGGACGGCATCCGCATTCTGAGCGAGCGGCTGGCCGGGCGACTGTTCGTGAACGACTCCTCGAACGAGATTCTGGGGGACGGGTTTCAGCCTCACCCGATCACAGATTGGGTGAGCCGCGTGCCGATCGGCGACCCGTCCCTGCAGTTCGAGAAGCTCAATCAGACGGTGAAGAACTTCCAGCCGCGGTGGATGGTGGTGGACGAGGTCAGCAGCCCAGGGGATGCCCGTGCGATTGCATACGCCCGGTCTCGCGGGGCGCGAGCGGTCATGACCTGGCACGCCGGCAGCCTCCGGAGTGCGTACCAGGAGAAGGACGAGCGGACCCTCTGGCCGCTCATTCAACGGAATGAGGAGGGCATCACAGGACCACCTGTCGCGTCTCTCGGCATCCTCGTGCGCGGCCGTGGGGAGTACGTCATCTTCGAGGACCTCGAGGCCTGCTTCCACGAGGTTGCCCACGACCGGTTGCCGCCCGGCGTGCAGGTGAGCGTGGCGCAGGGCAGTCGCTGGGGGCACCGCGAACAGGCCTTGACTGGGTGACAGGAAGGACAGGAAGAGGGGGGAAGCACTGGCTTCCCCCCTTCTCTTGTGTGGGGCCCATCACGGACGGGTGACGGGAATCACTTGTTCGCTGACCTGCACGCGGCCCTCCTGCGTCCTGATCCGCACACTGCCCACATCATCTGTCCGGAGGAGCAACGTGACGGTCTGGTGGTACGTCCCGCAGGGTGTCATCAGTTCCACCGGCAGGAACGCACCACCCTTCCACGGCAGGTCCAGCACGAGAACACTCAGGCCCGGCACGCGCTGGAAGTCTGGCGCCCGCAGCGTGAAGGCCCGGCCGGGCAGCTGCGCCCGACCGAACCACCAGTGCCGCGTCGCATGAACCGGCAGGCCGTACAGGCGCACGTGCCCAGCTGGTGCAGCATGCGCCGCGAGCTGTGCCTGAGCGACCTGGAGGTCCTCGCTGAATTCCAGGTCGGCGGTGAGTTGCAGCTCGTCGAGGCGTCGGTCGAGGTCAGTGGCGGTCACCCATCCAGGGCGGGCGTGAATGAAAGCGAGGCACGCCTCACGTTCGTTCCGGGCGTCCATGGCGCGAGTGGTTGTCCGCCAGAACGAAGCACTCCAGAGCGGGAACGTGACGAAGATCAGCACCAGGGTCGGGCGTGTCCAGCGGTGGCGAGGACCGGCCTGTCTGGTCACTCGCGCGGCTCACGGCGGGCAGGAGCGGGCACGGGAGTAGGTGTCGGTGTTGGAGCCGCTGGCAGCAGACTGACGACATGATGGAGGAGGTCAAGCTGCTGTTTCATCACGGTCTCCTGCTTCTGAAGGAAATCCGTCAGGCTGGCCTCGATGCGGGAGACGGCCTCCTCCTTGATGTTCGACGGATCCGATGAACTGGTCTCTTCAGAGCGGCCGAGGAGTGCCCAGAGGAGCGGACTGGTGGATTGCCGAAGCGTCTGCACCTGTCGAATGTTGAGCCCAGCACTTCGCAGCGCGTTCGCGAGTTCGACCACTCGCTCAAAATCTGCACGACTGATCTGCAACTGGTTGCGGCCCGCGACATGGATAGGGATGCGCAATTGAGTCGCGCAACTGTTCAGGAGATTGAGTGCTCCCCGGCGGCTGAGATGGAGGCGCTGAGCCAGTTCGGCAACGGTGGCGTAATCGGACTGAACGGACCGGTGAGGTGTATTCATGACCGCACCGTAGATGCACTGGGGGTGACGAAGTTGTACAGGGAGGCCGAGGGCTCAAAGTGCGGCGTGTCGATGAGGTGACAGAGAGGTGTGGGAATCAGGTGCCGCGCCTTACAGGGGCATCGTTCCTCGGGGCTATGAAACACGATCCTCGTGGCGATCAGTTGACAGGTAGTAGTTCACGGCTGTCTGTGCTCCCGTTTGTCTGCAACTGAGCTGTGCCTCCTATCCTGTGCTGTCAATGCTGGGCTGTCATCGGTCTTCGTGTTCCCCAGTAGAGAATCCGAGGAGGCTTCTTCAGTCCCCTGCATTCTGGGAGCAAGGTCGTTGCACGCCAAGTCATCCATAGCCTTCAGGAAGTCATGCAGCCATATCGAGTGGGTGTGGGGTCGACGAACTCAGGCTCAGGGGTCGAGTCATCTGGGCATTTGCAGGGCAGTAGAGAGCAGTAATTTCATCTGGTACAGCTGGTACGCACAATCAATTTGGCAGTTTTGGAGTTGGCAGAACTGGTTCCAAGTGACTGGATGAACCCTTCTGCCACTTCGCACAAGTGGTACCAGCAATCTGTAAAGCCATACGAGCAGAGCAAATGACAGACCCCTGTCGAAAGGTGGAAGAGTTGGTACCACTTGGACATTGCCGCATGAATCACCTGGAAATGTGCGTACCCGTTGTCCGCCCGGACGTGATTGGAGTAGGCAGATCTGGTACCAACAGACATGAGGTGAACGAGTTGAGAGAGGTGAAGCGCCTGAATGTACTAATGCATCGCCTCTTTCTGAGGTGTTTTTCACATGTTTGATGAGGCGTCTTCATGTGTGATGTGGGTTTCGTTTGGTCGAAAAACGGCTTTACATAAGCGTCCCATCTGGGATATTCCGGACCCCCCGGTCGAAGTGCCGTTTTTTTCCTGGTGGTGGGGGTGAAACCGTTACATCGGCTTGGTTTCAAATTGGGGATTTTAATGTGATTAGTTTTGTATTGTGATTTATTTTTTACACCATCGCACCCGATGTTTCTGAGCATTCCGTGAGTCCCTGCCTTTTCGCGCCACCGGCTCATGCCCCAGCGCCTTTCTGATCATGCCGACCAGGCCCACCCGACGACGCTCGAACGGGGCCGGAGCACAGCGGTGGCCCGCTCACGCGGGCCCGGCCGAGCGCATGTCGAAAGTCCTCGCCAGCACTCAACTGCCTGACGGCACCACCCTCTCGTTCGACGCGGGCTTCGATCCGCCCCTCAACATCCACTTCCTGGACGTGTACCGGGAAGGGCAGGAGGACCCGGTGTTCGAGTCGCTGTTTCATCACCCGGGCGGCCGCTTCTCGTACTCCATCGCGGACCTCACGGCGGATGTGACGCGTCTCGCCGGTCGCCCCCTGCCGGAGTTGACGACGGCCATCATCGCGCTCGGTCCGGTGCCGAACGCGGTGCGCAACCTCGGCCGCCTCTGACAGTCCTGGCCCGCGCATCGCGGGCCACGCGGCGTGCATGAACCGACGCTTCAACCTCCGCGCTGTCACCCTGACCCTCATCGCCGCCAGCTGGATCAGCCTGTTCGCGTTCCTGTCGTTCACCACGCAGGCGACCCTTCACGCCAGCTCCCCCGCATGGTCCGGTACCCCATGAGTCCCCGCGAGCATGAGCGACTCGCCCGGTCGCTCCTGCAGGCGGCCCTGGATCATCAGCGCACGGCGCTCGCCTGCCCGGACGACTACCGGGCGGGCCTCGCCGCTCGCACCCTGGCCCAGGACGCTCTGCATCACGCCCAGCTCGCCGAGCTCCGGGTGACTCCGGTGGGCGTGATCATCCACACCTGAACGGGGCCCGGCATTCACCCTGCCCGGACCGCCTGCCGTCCAGTCCTGGCCCGCGCACCGCGGGCCACGCGGCCGTCATGCAAGGCACCCTGACCGGCGTGATCCTGAACGCCACGACCACCGACACGCAGACCACCGTGAAGCTCGCCGGGATCACCGACAACGGGCACCGGGGCGTCACCTGGATTCACACGGTGACCTTCACCGGCCCCCGCAGGCTGGCCACCCTGCCCGCTGAGGGGAGCGTCGTGCGCGTCACCTGCATGGCCACCCAACAGGTCTTCCAGGGCCGTGATGGGCAGAAGGCCAGTGCCGTGACGCTGCTTGGCGTGACCCTCACCCCCCACGCTGGACCGATCACGCGCAAGGGGTCCACCCCCTTCCTCCTGCAGGCCGTGAACGAGTTCCGCTTCGCCGCGTTCCTCACCCGCGACCCCGTCCGTAAACCCGTCGGCGTCACTGAAGCGCGCGTGGGCGTGCGCGACCGGAAGGGGCACACGCACTACTTCAACTGCGAAGCGTGGCGCGCCCTCGCCCCCACCCTGGGCGCCCGACGCGCCGCGGCGGAACTCACCCTCACCTGCATCCTCCGCCGCGACCGCGTGGACACGACGGCCGGCGCGCGTGCGTTCGACGTGATGGAAGTCATCGCCCTGACCGCCCAGGGGGTCGCCAATGCCGCAGATTGACGCCCGCGAACAGGAGATCCAGGCCCTCCTACGCCTCATGACGACCGGCCGCCACCCGGACGGCCGACGCGCCACGTGGATGGACGAGCAACACGCGAATACGCGCCTGAATCAATTACGCCGGACCTGACCGGTGGGGGGAGGCCACGCGCCTCCCTCCCTTCATTCCTGCTCAGCGAGTCGTGGCCCGCGCACCGCGGGCCAGGCCGCGCGCATGAGCCCACCCAACCTCATCCTGCACGCCACGACCTGCCTCACCCTGCTCGGCCTCACCGCGAAAGCCGCCCTCCGGGCCGTGGAGGACTCGTGGCAGATCCTTGACGCGGAGACGGGCCGCGCCCTCGGTACCCTCCAGGGAGACCGGGTCACGGTGGACGCGGCCACCCTGCTCCCGGAGGAGCTGGACCGCTGCGTCGCCCCCCTGCTCGGCCCCCCACTCGCCACGCGGTTCTTCCAGCAGTTCCCCGCCGCGGGCGGTGACTGGTTCCTCTGTGTGCAGGGTGGACACGAGATCTCCCTGCGCGCTCGGGATGACACGGTCCTCGCCAGCGGGCACCTGTTCGAACCCACGAGCGGCGTCCTGTTCGCCACCGTGAACACCTGGAATCCCCTCCTGCACACCCTGCTCCCTGCACCCATTCCAGTCGGGCCGGGCAGCAACCAGAAGCAGGCGCGACTGCTCGACTGGCGGACGCTGAACGTCACACCCAGCATCACCGACCCGGAAACGCTCGCCTTCTACCTCTCCCGGACGGCGCTCGACGCGACCGGCCACGATCACCCGTACCCGTACGGCTGCTGGTACGACCCGGGGAACGCGGCCACCCGCACCGTGCTCCTCCTCTCGCAGGCCCTCACCCTGGAGACGGGTGAAGAGTGGCCGCACGGCCGCGCTCCGTACGTCTGACCCAGCCCTGGCCCCACCCACGCGTGGGGCCAGCCTGGCGTCATGATCATCACCGTCGGCCGCCTCGGCGATCACCACGAGTCGGGCCACACCGAGTACGTCGGGCGAGGCCGGGGCAGCGTCCTCGGCAACCCCCTGCCCGTCATCGGACGGGGCCGCTGGACGGGAGAGGCCGCCGCGTGGACGAGTCACCTGATCCACGCGGCGAACCTCACGGGCACCGAGCGTGAGCAGGCGCAGCGGGCCCTGCAATGCCTCGGCTTCGAGCAGGGTGAAGCCGCTGCGCTGTACCTGCACGTCCTGCGGGAGCAGTGCCGGACGGACACCCCACAACGCCGCGCGGTGCTGCGACTTGCCGCCCTCGCCACGCAGGGACCCGTGCACCTCCAGTGCTGGTGCACGCCCAGACCCTGTCACGCTGAGCACATCCGCACGGCCATCCTCGGGTACGCCCAGATGTTGATCGAGAGACGCGCGACCGCCGCACGGGCTGCCGTACCCGGCTGAACAGACCTGGCCCCGGCACGGCCGGAGCCACGCGCCGGGCATGGACCTGTACACCCTGACCCTCGCCCCGGAAGAGACATTCGAGGTGACGGCCTTCGAAGCCGCCGAGTACTGCACCCCGAACGGCCACGGCCTCGGTCGCGCCGACGGGCACGGCTTCCTCGACCTCGCCCTGCTCACCCGCGAGGACCGCCAGGTCATCCGCGCCCCCGCCCGCCTGTTCACCGCCGACGTCCGCCGCGCCGCTCAGCAGGGCTGGGCCGTGTGGATCATCCACCTGCACGATCAGGCGCCACGCGGGTACGAGGTGCTCGGCGTGACCATCGTGACCCCCACCGATCAGGCGGCCGACGACCTCACCGATCAGCTGCAGGCGGCCGCCACGCCCCGCGACTGGGCGGACGTGATCGCCCCCATCCGTGGCGCGTTGCTCACCCCGCTCAGCGCGTACCTCACCGGCGAGCCCTGAACCTCGACGCGCCCGGCGGGGCGTGGGCGGAGACGGCGGCGGGCGCACGGCGCGCCCACCGCACCCCAGGACGCCAGGCCCGGAGTGCGCCGGGGGGTGGCTGCCCGCAGTCCGCAAGCGGCCTGCGCGCGAGGGCGGCGATCGGGCGCCGACGAGTCGTAGACCCCCTGGATCGCCCCACTCCTCCATCACGCGGAAGGGGAAGGGACCGGGGTGGCGCATGCCGAACGCCCAGTGCGAGACCCCCGCTCACCGCTCCAGTCCTGGCCTGCGCCCGCAGGCCACGTCCCTCCCATGCTCAGCCGCTTCGATCTCGTGACCGATGGCCCCGATGGCCCGAACACCTGGCAGTGCGCCGTCTACGCCCCCAGTGTCACGACCGCCTTGCAGGCCGCGCGCGCTGCTGGATATGCCGGGACGAGTGTCTGGGACCTCGGACAATTCGAACGGGCGGAAGGCACCACGCCATTCGTGCTCACCCCCTCTCAGGCGTGGGACGTTCGGGGCGAGCGGCACGCGTCGCTCAGGCGCGCCCAGGTCCTCTCGCCCCTTCTGCACGTCCACCTCTCCCGCGGAGAGGGCGGCACGTCCAGCGAACTGCTCACACGCTGCACCTTCCCCTCAGACGTTCGGGCTCTGCTCGAAGCGGACGCGAGCAGCCCGGGCGAGGTGAGCTGGCGCTGGATGCACGGCGACCTGCTGGGACGCCCTGCTGACCAGCCCATCCGGCTCGTGGCACGACCCTCGTGACGCGGCGACCTGCCCGTGAAGTGCTGGCCCCCTGCGTCGGGGGCCACCTCGCCTGCATGACCGGGGACGAAACATTGAGTGCGCAGCTGGACCGCCTGCGCGAGAGTTATGACGACGCGATAGAGGCGCTGGCCGAGCAGTTCGGTCTGATGTGGACCGAGATGCACCCACGGGACGCCACGGCGCAGAGCGTCTGGCCACGCCTCAGCATCGACGCCACGCCAGAGGGCACCATCACCTTCCAGGGCTTCCACTTCGAGTTCCGGACGTGCGTTCCCCTGGACTGCCGAGGTGCGTTTCTCACGGCGGCCGTCGCCCACCTGGACGCGTACCCTCGCCACGCGTACGACTGGCAGGCGATCCCTGACACGGATGACTGAAGCCCTGGCCCCCGATCTCGGGGGCCACCTCGCCTGCATGAACGGAATTCAAGCAGTTGGAGGTCGCCGACTGTGCGGCAGTGGACGCACCGCCGGGGAACTGTACCTGGAGTGCGGCCTGGTCAGGGGCGGCTCGCCCATCGAGGACCGCCTCATGGACCTGCCCCTCGAGGTCGACCCGGTGGAGATGGGGGTGAGTGCCATCGGCATCAGCACCTTCACGGACGAGCATGGTGTCACGCACGTGCTGGACTGGGTGGGCGCGGACTCCTACCCGGAGATGGCGGACTTCATCGAGGAAGCCCGCCGCAAAGGCGTCAGTCGGAAGGTCAGTCGCACCGCGCCCCTGGGGGACCGCCCAGAGTTGCCTGTACCTCCTGCACCCGCGGGCCGTCGTCACGAACGCGAGCACGCTGGCCACCCCCGACGGCTTCGCCTGCCCATGCGGGAAGGGGCACACGGCGCAAGAGGGCTGCATCGGTCTGGGCTGGCACGTCCAGCCGAACGCCGGTGACGGCCAGCGGCGCCTGGCGGACGGCACCTACCCCGTCAAGGCCCCCCTCTCCCCTGCCCCGGACTACGCGCTCGGCGTGTTCATGGTCGTGCCCATCACGGCCCTCACCGTCATCCAGCACCCCGACCCCACCATCCAGGCTGACCGGGAGAAGCGGGCGGGACAGAGCGGCCTCCCGGTCTTCGTCGCACAGGAGTAACAGACCGGGGTGGCGCACGCCGGACACCCAGTGCGAGACCCCCGCTCCCGCTCAGCCCTGGCCCCCAGATGCCTGGGGGCCAGGCGGCCGTCATGCCTGACCCGAACCCACCTGCGCCTGTCCCTTCCACACCACCTGGCATGGAACGCTTCACCCTGACCGTCACGCGGGCGCGAGTGAGCAGCGCCGGTCACGTGTTGCGCCCAGGCCGACCCCACCCCATCACCGTGCTCGACTACGGCAACGGCACATTCGAACTGGAAGACGGCAGCTGCTTCCAGTCTGTCAGCGGCCACTGGGCCACCCGCGACGCGCTCGTGCCAGGAGCCACGTTCTTCGTCGGGAAAAACGATGAATACCTCTACACCGTGACATCCGGTTCACCCGTGTCTGCACCACGGCCACCGACTGAACTGGACGGGCGGTGAGCGCAGGTCACTGGACACACGCCTCACCCTCACCCGGGAACGCATCCGCGACGCACTCCGCCTGGACGGTCACCGCGCCGCCGATCGCGGTGCACCCGGACTCGAGTAGCACTGGCCCCCGGACACCCGGGGGCCATGACATTCGTATGCCGACCGATGCCCCCCCACCCCTGCTCAGCGTCACCGTGCCCGCGCCCTTCAGCACCGCCGTGCCCCTCGACGACCTCACTGAGGACACCCACGGCGCCAGCAACCACCTCAAGGGTGCGCTGCGCTGCACCGGGCAACTCCAACCCATCGTGCTGGAATCCCTGCCCAGCGGCGAGTACCGCATCCGGGACGGGAACCGCCGCGTCGCGGCCGCCCGGTCCCTCGGCTGGACGCACGTGCAGGCGGACGTGTACGCCGGACTGACCGAGGCGCAGTGGGCGCTGGTGATCGCCGGGGTGCACAACCGCAGTGCCAACCCCGTGGAGGAAGCCCGCCTGTACGGCACACTCACCCAGACCCTGACCGAGGCGGGCATCGCGGCGAACACCGGCGTTCCTGTGCAAGTCATCCGCGCCCGCCTGTCCCTGCTGAACCTGCCGGGCGACGTCCTGGACCTGATCGGGACGCGCACCCTGAGCCTGAGTGTCGCCGAGCGCGCCGCGAAACTCCGGGGTGTGCACGCCGACCGGGCCGTGCGGGAGATCCGCGAGGCGGCCCAGGCGGGCAAGCCCTTCACGGCTGCGCAGCTGAAGGTGGTCACCGTGGCCCGCGCCAGCAGCCTCGGTGCGCGCCTGATGGCCGCGGCGCCGCCCCCGCCGACCCTGCTGCCCCCAGAGACGATCCTGGCCGAAGAAGTCCGGGCGCTGTGCGAACGGCGGGGCGTGAGCGTGCAGGCCCTGACGCAGGTCCTCACCGGGTCGGTGCCGCCCGTGACCCCCGTGCACGCGGCGCACGTCCACCGCGCCGTGGTGCACTGATGGCTCGCACGCCGAGCTCGAAACGGAAGACCCGGTCGCGGAAGGGCACCCTGCACGAGTCGCTCTACCCGGCCGTTCGCCGCATGTACCCCACCGCGACGCGGGTCGTGCGGCACGAACGGTTGACCACCCATGGCCGTCACCGCCGTCCGGTGATCGACGTCACGCTCGCCGCGTTCGACGCGCAGGGCCGGACACTGATGGCCCTCCGGCCGGAGGAGATGCCCGAACTCCACGACGCGGTGACGGCCCGACATGGTCCGGGGTACGTCTCCCTCGACCTCTGAGGTCGTCACCCCCACGAGCCGCAGGGTGTGGATTGTGCAATCCAATCCCACCCCGCAGACCTACGCGGAACTTCAGACTGCGTTCCAGGTCCAGGTGTGGGGGAAACCAGGCCTGAATGTGGCGTGCCTGACGTGCAACCAACCGCTCAGTGCACTGCCGGACTGAGCGCTGGCCCACCGCGGGTGGGCCACGACACGAGCATGACCATCAACACCAGCAGCGTGTTCGCCTTCAAGACGGCGAAGTTCCCTGGGCTCGGGAAGGGCGGCCGGGTGCAGATCCCACAGCATCTGCACAGCCAGCTCGACACGTCCAACCGGATGCGCGTGATCCCCTGGGCTGCGGCTGAAGCAGTCGCGCAGGTCCTGCTGGGCCGCGTGGAGGCCGAACGCACCCCCAAGGCCCTCACCCTGCAGACCATCGACAAGGATGAGCAGACCGTCCTCATGGCCTCCCACCCCACTCAGGCGACCTGGGTGAACGCCGGGCAGACCGTACGCCCGTACATCCTCCTGATCGCCGAAGCCCAGCTCGCGGCCAAGCACACCGAACTCGCCGAACGCTGGGGGAACCTCCTGCACACCATCGACCGGCACGCGGTCACCCTCCCCACCACCGAGGACCGCCTGGCCACGCTCAGCCACAAGATCGACTTCAAGGACGATCTCCTGCGCGTTCTGGACACCCTGTACTACACCGGGAAGCTCTCCGCGGACACCTGCTCCTGGATCACCGGGCCCCTCTCTGCCCCCGCCGCGTGGACGCATTCCCCGGTCCTCCTCGGGCAGTCCCCCCGCCAGCCCGGCGAGCCCGGTGCGGATCTCAGCGAGGAAGGCCGCCTGACCCGGCGCGCTGCGTACGGCATCCGCGCCCTACTTGTCGGGCCCACCGGGTGCGGGAAGACCGAACTCGGCAAGCGCGTCGCCCTCTCCACCGGCTCGACCATCGTGTCCCTCAAGGGCCGCCCCGGCCTGGAGGACCGCGACATGATCGGCTTCATCTCCCCCACCCTGCAGGGCGCCCGCTGGGTGGATGGGCCGCTCGCCCGCGCCATGCGCCTCGCGCAGCAGGGCACGCGCACCACCCTCCTGATCGACGAGCTGCTCCGCCTGGACGCGTACCACCGCAACGCCCTGATCGGCCTGCTCGACGACGTCAGCGCCACGGAACTCAAAGCCACGCTGGGCGTCGACGTGCCCGACGGGCGGTACTACACCCTGGATCTCCCTGGCGCCGGAGAAGTCCTGTACGCCCCGACCCGCCTGCTCAGCGTCCTGTGCACCACCAACGCCGGCAGCTCGTACACGCAGAGCGGCGAACTCGACCCCGCCCTCATGCGGCGCTTCCAGCGCGTCATGTTCGTCTCGTACCCTGCCGAGGCGGTCATCATGCCGGTCTACGCGAAGGCGGCCACACCTGGGACGGCGCGCGTCGCATACGCCCTGGAGGTCGCCACGCGCAGCATGACGGTCGACCAGGGCCAGCTGCTCGCCCGGCCCATGAACACCGGCGTCACTCTGAACTTCCTCGCGGAAGTGCAGGACCTCGTCCAGGCGGGTCTCTCCGAGACGAACGCCCTGCGCGAGGCGCTGCTCGTCACCGTCACGCCGTTCTGCTGCGAGCTGACCGACGAGGGCCTGCCCGACCCGGCCGCCGTGAACGCCCTGAAGGCCCGCCTGGAGGAACAGCTGCGCAAGGGCCTGCTGCACAAGGCCGCGTGACGCGGTGGCCCCCTCCGGGGGGCTTTCTTCACGTGGGGAGTTCTGGCCCCCAGACGCTGGGGGCCACTTCGCACGCATGACCCAGCCAAAATGGTGGCAGACCCCCCGCATTCAGAAGTGGGCGTGGGACGCCTGGCGGTACTACTCCTGGCGCCCCACGTACCGCCTCACCCTCACCCCCAGCGAACCGTCCGCGTACGTCGACATGGTCAACCACGTCGTCGTGTGCAACCCCGAGTACCCGTACCCGCCCCTGCACCTCGCCCGGCACGTGCGCGGCCTCCCGGCGGACCTGCACGAGTTCCAGCAGGCCTACCTCGAATCCCTCATCGCGCACGAGGCGGGGCACACGCACCACTCCGGCCTGCTGCCTGCGGGCCTGCACGGCCAGCTCGTGAACATGCTCGAGGACGAACGCATGGAGCGCCTGACCGCCGTGGACTTCCCGCACCTCACGGCGCTGTTCCAGCTGGCGGCAGACGTGGACGCCGCGCACGCCATCGAGCAGGGCGGCCTGGGCGGGGACGTGCTGCGCGGTTGCCTGCTGCACCGCTTCACCGCCCACCACCCCACGTGGTCGTTCACGCCGGATCAGGCGGACGCGGCCTTGTGGCCCGAGGTGAAAGTGATCGTGGAGGAGGCCTGGGTCGCCCCCACGTACGACGCGGTCGTCGACGCCGCCCGGCGCATCCTGCAGATCCTGAACCTCCCCGAGCAGGCGCCCGAACGCGAGGAGTTCCGCTTCTTCCTCGACGGGGGTGGGCAGGCTCTCCTTCCACCGGAGCCCGGCCCCACCCTGCCGGGCGGACCTGGAGATGGACCCGGCCGCCTGCATGGTTCGGAACCCCGCCCGCTCAAACCGGAGGTGGACCCGCAGGTGACCCCCCGCGCGGAGTCCCTCCAGGCCCAGGTGCAGGGAGAGGCCCGCCGCCTCGCTGCGGCCCTCTGCCCCCCGGCGCTGCCCGACCGCGTGCAACCCAGCCGCGACCGGGGCCGCTACCGGTACGACCGGCACGAGACGGGCAGCGAGCGCCCCTTCGACCTGAAGGTCGGCTCGAAGCGTCCCGGTCCAGCGCACCTACGACTCGCGATCGACGTGAGCAGCAGCATGGATCACCAGGACCGCCTCACGCACGCCCGGCGCATGGCGTTCATCCTGACGCTGGCCGCGCAGCAGAGTGGCACGCCCATCCTGGCCACCGCGTTCGCGGATGATCCGCGGCCACTCATTCAGACGACCACGCTGCCCACCGCCGCCCTGAACGCCGTGGCGGACCTGCGAGCGTACGGCAACACCCGCCTCGCCCCCACGCTCCAGGGCCTGTGGACCCCCGTACTGCCAGGGCGGAGTGTCACCGTGATCCTCAGCGACGGCGCCCTCATGGAGCGTGACTACACCCAGTGCGCCCAACTGCGTGCGCGCCATGACGGCCTCGTCGTGCCGATCCTGCTCGACGTGAAGCCGGACGTCGCGGCCGCCTACGAGCGTACGTTCGGACCCTGCGTCCTGATGACCGATCCGGCGCAGCTCACCACGCACGTCCTGACATTCCTGCGCACCCTCCTCCGGTGAACCCGGCAGGAGTGGCCCAGCCAGTGGGCTGGGCCACGGGAGGCGCATGAGTCTCACCACAGCCATCGATGCCTGCGACCTGCGCGCCCTGATCGCCACGCACTGCGGCGCACCGGCCGCCCGGGGCCTCGGCACCAAGGGCGGCACCATCCATGATCCCCGCCCCGGCATGCAGGAAGCCGACCCCAGCTTCAGCGTCTGGCGCAACCGCGCCGGAACGTGGATGTGGAAGAAGCGCGGGCGCAACGCCGGGAGCGGCACCGCCTACACCTTCCTGCTCAGCCTCGGCTTCAGCGGCCCGGACGCCCGCGCGGAACTCCTCCGCTTCACCGGCACGCCCGATCAGGGCTTCACGCCCAGCACCGCCACGGAGAAACCCCCCGTGGACGTCCTCGCCGTGGCCCGGGAGGCGCTGGCCGACCTGCGGGCTGTCACGCACCGGGAGGCCGAGGCGCTCCGTCGGCGACTCTCCCCCTTGCACGAGGACCACCCGGCGGCGAAAGACCTCGCCCGTCGCGGCCTGTGGCCCCCCAGCGAACTTGACGTCGCGGCCCTGGGAAACGACCTGGTCTTTGCCGTCCGCGGCCCGACCGGGCGCGTCGTGAACTTCAAGCGGCGCGTGCACGGCGCGGCGCGCAGCAAGTACAGCGTCATGGTGCCTGGTCACGGCACGCCCGCCTGGTGCAACCCCCGGTACGGGCAGGCCCGCCGCCTCCTGATCATCGAGGGCGAACTGAACGCCGCCGCGGCCTGGCGGGTCATCCGCGAACTCGGGCTGGACTTCGACGTGCAGGGCCTGCCCGGCACGGACACCACGCCTTTCCTCGACGGCCTGGACCGCGAGGTGTGGGTGTACGCCGACGCGGACGAGAGCGGCCAGCGCATGCGGGCCCGCATCCAGGACCTCGCGTTCCGGGTGGGTGCGCCCCGCGTGCGGCAGATCCCCGCCCTGGCGGAGGGCGACTTCTGCGACGTGCTCGGCCGCGCCGGGGTGCTGGCCTTGGCCGATGTCCTGCACGCTGAGCAGCACCAGGACGTGGAACCGGACTCCATCGCCCTCTGGCCAGCGCAGCTGGAAGTGCAGCACGCCGCGCGCCTCACGCCTCTGCTCGGCGTCACGCAGGATTATGCAGGCTGGCCCCTGATGGCCCGCTCCTGAAGCGAGTCTGAACTCCGCTCCCATGCCCCCCACTTGACATGGTGGGGGGCGTGTTGCTCTTCATTGAGCATGATCAAGGTGATGACCAGCAAGGATGGACCCGTGTGTGCCGCGTACCGCTGGCCGATCGGCGAGGCGATCGTCGACGCCTTGCGCGCCATGTACCCCGCGCAGCGCGTCTGGATGGTCCCCAGCACTGCCGCCGAGGTGGAGAAACTCGGGCTGGAAGTCCTGACCACCGTGCAGGATACGGAACGGGCTGACGCGTACCGGGTGGCCATCCAGGGGGAGCGCGTGGAGCGCGCCCTGCACCGCCGCACCCTGCGCGGTCTCGTGCGCCGGGGCGCGGTCTTCCACAACGGCACCGCGACTGGGGAAGCGACCAGCATGGAGGAAGCGGAACGACTCGCCCGGGAGGCGTACGACGAGGCCGTCCCGAAACTGAACCTGAACCTGCGCGATCTGCTCGGCCTGCCGCCTCTCTAGGCGTGGCCTCCTGGCGGAGGCCAGGTCAGGGTCATGCACCCCACCCGACTCCGCCGCGAGAGCGCCCCGCACCGTGCCCCCCGCAGTCTCCCCCACCGGCCCAGCCCGCACCAGCCACGCCTCCCCCACCGATGATCCCACCACAGGCCGCACGCGAACCGCGTGCGGCCACGTCCTGCATGGAACGACCTTCCACAAGGAGACCCTCATGACCGAGATCCCGAAAACCTTCGAAGAACAGGCCGCGCAGCGCATGACCCTCTACGCGGACGCCCTCCACACTCATGGCGTGCTGCCCGGCGCGCCCCTCGCATTCGTGGGCGTCCTCACCACCGGCCTGCCCGGCGAGGTCATCGAACTCGCCCTGATCACCCCCACCGGCGAGCACGTCTGGCGCGCCCAACCACTCGGGCCCATCGAGGGAGGTGCGTACCGGCGGCATGGCCTCACGACTCTTGACCTCGCGAGCGAGCCACCCTTCACCCAGGTGTACCCGCAAATGCTGGAGGTCCTGCAGTCAGCCGGTCCAGTCACCCTGATCGCGTGGGCCGGGCGCTTCATCACGGCGGCCGTCACGGCCAGCCTGCCACCAGGCACGCCGCCCCTCACGCCACTGGACCTTCAGGCGCTCGTGGACGAGCAGGACCGCACGCTGAATCCGTATGCGCGGTACCTGCCGAGTCTGCCCGGCATGGGGTACACGGTGGAGACACCGCAGATCGACCCGTCCAGTGCGCTCAGTCACGCGCGCGCGCTGCAGGCCGTCACGGCCGCGCTGCTGGAACGCTGTCCCACCCGGACCGTCCCGCCCCGCTGGTAATGCCTCACGTGTGTCCCAGGGACGTGGCCGCCATCGCGGCCCCGTTCCCCTGAGGGCCGCCAGGGGTGGCCGGTCCGCAGAGCGGATCGGCCCCGCCAGTGCCCATGTTGTACTTCGCGAGTACCAGCAGTGATCTGGACGATCTGGACGCCCACCCGGACATCGGCGTGATGACCGGGCCGCGCGTGGGCGGCCTGGGCAGCATCCTCACCTCCCAGCGCCCCTGGGCGTCGGACTGCGACGCGCTGAGCAAGCACGGATTCCACTACGACGAGTTCGTCCAGCACCTGCGGCGCGTCCACGATCCGGCATTGATGGAGCGCTGCCGGTTCGTGGTGGTTCCCGACGTGCCCGGGTGCGGGCGCAGCACCCTCGCGGCGTTCCACGCGGCCGCGCCGGACCTCGCCGAGCTGGGCTTCCCGCTCGCGTACTGCCTTCAGGACGGTGCGGAGGACCTGGAGTTCCCGCTGTGTGACGTGGCCTTCCTGGGCGGCAGTGACGATTGGCGGGAGGCGGTGGGCGCGGCGCTGCTGGAACGCGCGGCGGACGAGGGGCTGGGCACGCACGTGGGGCGCGTGAACAGTGCGCGGCGGGTGCGGCACCTGAGTTTCTGTCACTGCGACAGCGTGGACGGCACGTACGTGGGTTTCCGGGGCGTGGAGCGGGGCGCGCGGGAGATCGGGTCGTGGTTGCGGGGCGCGGCGGACGAGAAGCTGCTGGGCGCGGCGGACCTGCGGGCTCTGCTGCTGGACCCGGCGCGCGTGGCGCGCTGGCGGGAGCGGCGCCGCGCCGCGCCGCGGTGGGGGGAGATGCAGCCCGGCACCGAGGGCCTGTTCTGAACCATCAGTTCATCCCTCGGGGTGGGGTGATCGGCGCTCGCTGGACTTCGCGGCCTGCCGCCCGCATTGACAGTTGTGTACACACGTGTACACTTGAGGCATGGCGAACAAAACACTCGGCGTGCGCTCCCTCCGCGAAGAGCTCCCGGAAGTACTGCGCGAGGTCAAGGAGACAGGCCGTCCTGTGACCGTCACGCGGCACGGGGAGGCGCTGGCGACCATCGTGCCCAGCACGGTCGTAGCGCCAGAGCGTGCGCCCCGGATTCTGGCCCTGAATTCCCTGAAAGGGGGCGTCGGGAAGACCACGATCACGATGCACCTCGCTGCCGCCATTGCGGCCACCGGGGAACGCGTGATCGTGCTGGATGCCGACGAGGAAGTGAGCGCACTCCGGTGGCAGCAGCATGCCAACGCTGAGAACCTGAGTCTGCCCTTCAAAGTGGTGGCGGCGGACCGGAACAGCCTGATGCGTCAAGCCCGCGAGTTGTCCAAGGATGGCACTATCGTCATCATCGACACGCCACCCAACAACCGCGAAATTCTGAAGAGTGCTGCGACGATCGCGGACGTCGTACTGGTGCCCGTCCTGCCGACGGCTATGGATCTCGACCGCCTGGGGACGACGCTCGAATTACTCGCTGATCTTGAGGCAGCTCTCCCCCAGTTCAATTACGCCATCCTGCTCAACCGCTTCGATGCCCGCAAAGGCATGGCGCACGAAGCGAACGCCGCGCTTGATCATCACCCCAGGTTTTCCACCGTCATCCGCTCGCTCGCAGCGTATGAAAAAGGGTTCGGAACCGCGCCGTCCGAACTCGCGCAATTCCAGGAGCTGTGGCATGAGCTCCTGGCGGTCATGGGCGGGGACGCATGAACAAGTTTTCTCCGAGAGGGCGTGGAGGCGACCGTATGACAGCCGTGCTCGACCGCGCACGGGACTACTCGGCGCCTGGAGCCGCGAGCGTGCACCCTGACGCGATTGAGCTTTCCAGGATTGACGTCAACCCGAATCAGCCTCGCCGACACTTCGATGAGGATGGCCTCGCGGATCTGGCGCGCAGCATTGAGGCCCAGGGCGTCCTGCAACCCATCCTCGTCCGGCCTGTCGGCGCGCGCTATGAGATCGTCTTTGGCGAGCGGCGGTACCGGGCCTCCCTCATGGCGGGCAAAACCACCATTCCAGCGATGGTCAAAGCGGTAAGCGAGGTGGAACTCCCAGTTGTGGCCGCCCTGGAAAATCTCCAACGCTCGGACCTGAACCGTTTTGAAGAAGTGCGCGCGAAGGTGCACCTGCTGGCCACAGTGCTCGGTCTGTCTGCCGACGACGTGCCGGGTCACATGAAGCGGCTCCGGTCACAGCCGGATGAACATGCTGACGACGTCCTCGTTGTCGAGCAACTGTTTGCGCAGCTGGGCGGGGAACAGTGGCGGTCCTTTGTGGTAAATGGGCTCCCGGTTCTCACGCTTCCGGAGGTGATTCGGCGTGAGGTTGAGCGTGGTGCTCTGGCCTACAGCAAGGCCATCGTGATCGCCAGGGTACCCGCTGAACATCAGAGTGGGCTGGTCCAGGACACCATTGAATTACGCCTGTCGCAAGCCGAGCTGCACGCTCGCATCCGCGCCCTGGCCCCCCTACCTGCTGCGGACACATTGGCGACGGTGAAGCGGCGCCTTTCTCAGCGCCGTCTGAGTCAACTTTCGCCAGATCAGAAGGTCGAGGCGGAGCGGCTCATCGAGGCGCTCCACCGCTTGCTGACATAGGCAGACAGGCAGGGCAATGAGCCTGAATATCAATATTCGGCGCCTCGACGACGGTCGGTGGCGCCTTGAATATTGATATTCAGGCTTCGGAACAGTTCAGCCGAGTCCATGCCTATCTGCTGCGGGAACCAGCAAGCATCGCGCATTGACCGCAGCCCAGTTGCATGGTGCCTCTTGCTGACATAGGCAGACAGGCAGGGTAATGAGCCTGAATATCAATATTCGGCGCCTCGACGACGGTCGGTGGCGCCTTGAATATTGATATTCAGGCTTCGGAACAGTTCAGCCGAGTCCATGCCTGTCTGCTGCGGGAACCAGCGAGCATCGCGCACTGACAGCAGCCCAGTTGCATGGTGCCTCAACGAGACGCTCTGCATCTGGACACCATAGGACTAGTCAAAAAGAAAAGTCATGGCCCGTGACCAGGTCACGGGCCCAGTCGGGCACATGTCACTGATCAGCCTGTTCGATGCCGTCACGCCCGCAGCCCAGCCTGCCCGCAAGGCCAGCCAGGGCAAGGTCAAGAGCAAGGGCGCCGCACACCCCACTCAGGCCGCCCCCGCTGTGGTCACGGCCGATCCAGCGCTCGAGGCCTTCCGGATGCGCTCCGCGCCGACGTACGCCCCCGCCGCCACTGCCGAACGCTACGGGGTGGAAGCCCTGCCGACCGTCAGTACGGACGCTCGCCTGAAGGCCAACCAGGCCGTCCGCGACATCCTCGCCCGCGGCGTCACCCCCGCCGACCACGCCGCCCTGCGCGCCTGGAGTGGTGAAGGCGGCCTCGGCGAGCACAGCGCCAGCACGAGTGCCTTCTACACCCCGGAAGCCCTGGTTCGCGTGGCGTTCAAGCTGTGCCAGCGGATCGGGAGCACCCGGCGCGTCCTGGAATTCAGCTGCGGTGGCGGGGCCTTCATCGCCCGCACGCCCATGGGCAGCGAAGTGGTCGGCGTGGAACTCGACGAAACCAGCGCGGCCGTCGCCCAGGCCCTGCATCCGCACGCGACCATCTGGAACGTCCCGTTCGAGACGTACGCTACGCAGAGTGAGGATGCCCCGTTCGATCTCGTGATCGGCAACCCGCCCTTCGGCACGCGCGGCGCCCAGGCAAGATTGCACCGCCCCGACCTCCGCCAGGCGCACTGGTACTTCGTCCTCGAAGGCCTGCGCCGCCTCGCTCCCGGCGGCGTCATGGCCGTCGTCGTGCCGGAGAGCATGCTCCGCCTGGACGGTGACCGCGCGCAGCGGGAGGCCCTGATCGACCTCGCGCACCCCGTCCTGCTCAGCGCCGTCCCCGAGGGGGCCTTCCGGGCCGCTGGGGCAGGCGTCACCACCGTCCTGATGATCCTGCGCCGCCACGACGCCGGGGTGACCGAAGCCCTGCACGCCCTGACCAGTGACGAGCAGGCCCAGCTGCGCGAGCACCGCCTGACAGCCAACGGCGCCCTGCGCCAGCTCGTGGACGGTGAAGGCGTGTTCTACCGCAGTGGGAAAGAGTGGAAGCTCCAGCCCACGTACGAACCGCTCGGCACCCCCCGGCACCAGGCCAAGATCACCGAGGGCCGCTTCGGGGACCCCATGTACAGCGGCCCGCTGCGCATCGACCAGGACGAACTGGCCAAGTACCTGGACTTCCGGGCGAAAAGCATCCTCACGCTGCCCGGCACGCTCGCCGCCATCCAGACCCTGCTCGGCGCGGACGTCGAAGCTCGTGCCCGCCAGGCGCGCCCCACGGCCCATCCCATCGCGGACGGCACCATCAGCGCGTGCGGCACGTACCGCTTTCAGGGCGGGCACTGGCAGTACGGCTCCCACCTGAGCAACCCCGCCGTGCTGAGCGCCCTGAGTGTCGCCCAGGCCGTCACGGCCGCCCGCAGCCGCCACCAGAGCGCCGCGCGGGACGCGGCCCTGCGCGCCCATGAGGCGCACCTGGTCACCCACGGCGCGTACGACCTCACCCTGCTGCGCCGCGCCGCGAAATCCGCGCCTGCCCTGCACGCCCTGGTCGAAGCGAACGGGGATGTCCCCGCGCTGCTGCGGGAGGTGTCGGTCAAGGCTCCTCCGATCACGCCGGGCACGGTGGGCGAGGTCGCCCAGCAGCTCGAAGCATACGGCCTGCTCACGGTGGCCGCCCTCGCCCAGTACGCTCACGTCACCGACGGGGAGGCGGCTGCACACCTGCTTGCCCAATACGCCTTCACCGGGCACACCTGGGAGGCCAGCAGCACGTACTACCGGGGTCGCGCGCACGAGAAAGCCCGCCTCGCCGAGACCCTGGCCGCCGATCACACCGGCACCGAGCGCCAAGCGCTCCTGCAGCAGGCGCAGACCTGCCGCGAACGCGCCCTGTGGGTGGACATCACGGACATGACGCTCGAAGCGCGCGACCCGCTGATCCCTGAGCACGTCCTGGCGGACTGGGTGAACGCGAACCTGGGCACCTGCGTGGCGATCAAGCGCAACTCCTGGGACGCCGATGGTGCGCCCGTGAACCTCATCCAGGCGGTCCGCGGTGAGCACGGCGTCACCCTGCGCCTGCGCAACGCCCTGGACGACGAGCTCGCGCGGCAGGAACGGCAAGCCATCAGTGCCGGGCGCGTGCGGGAACTGGAGGCCTACCTGAACTTCCGCACGCCGGTCGAACCCGTCGTGAATCAGGACGTGAAGACGCCCGAGCAGATCACCGCCGAACGCCACGCGCACCAGGCCCGCGCGGTGCAGTTCGAACGGCAGCTCGCCGCGCACTTCCGCACGTGGCTGCTCGGCAGCGAGCACGTCGGCACGGTGGAACTCACCCTGAACGAGCACCGGTACGGCCTGCTGACCGCCACGCCCGACATGCGCCCCCTGACGCTGCCCCGGTACCAGGGGCCGCTCGCGCATCCCTTCCAGGCCGGGCACGTCCGCACCGCCGCGCGCATGGACGGCGTCATCATGGACTTTTCAGTTGGGCTTGGGAAAACTTTGAGCGCGCTGATGCTGGCTGAACTGCTTCTCCAGTCCGGCCGGGCGCGCCTCGCGTCGGTGGTCGTGCCGCTCTCCCGTCTCGGGGACTGGGTGATGAACGCCGCCACGGCCCTCCCAGGGTTGCGGGTCAGCGTGATCGGTGGTGAACCCGTCCGCGCGCCGGACGGCAGTGTCGCGCTGGACGAGGACGGTGAGCCCAGGGTCCTGACCGACACCGGGGACCGCCGCCGCGCGAAGATCGCCGCGCTGCTGACCAGCCCCCCAGACCTCGTGATCATGACGTATGAGGCGTTCGAGATGATCCCCATGCTCGAAGAGACCCGCAAGCGCTTCGTGCGGGAGGACGAGACGCTCATGAGCGCACTCGCCACCACGACCACGTTCGACGAGCGGCACCGGAAAATGGGTGGGCACCGCGCGCTCGCCACCGCTGAGAAGTTCACGCAGCGGCACCTGGGACGCGTGAAGGTCGCCACGAGCACCGACGTGCCCTTCGAAGCGCTCGGCATCGACGCGGTCCTGTGGGACGAGGCGCACGCCCTGAAGAACACCTACGCCGCGCCCGCCGTGTACGGCGACAGCAGCCCCAAGTTCCTGGGTGGGGGAGGGGAGAGCAACCGCGCGCTGGACGGCAATCACAAGGCCCGCTTCGTGCGCGAGCGCGGCGGGTGCACGGTCGCGCTGAGCGCCACGTGGTTCACGAACAGCCCGCTGGAGATCTGGAACATGCTCTCCCTCGTGACCGACGCCCTGCCCGCGTACGGCATCACGAACGTGCAGGCCTTCACCGCCCGCTTCTGCGTGATCGAACCCCGCCTGATCACCCTCCCGGAAGGGGACGTGGAATTCCGCTCGTGCGTCGTGGGCTTCCGGAACCTCGATGAGCTGCGCGCCATCATCGGCCAGCACGTCATCCGGGAGACGGAGGACACCTGCCAGATGCACGACCGCGTGGGCATGCCCCTGCCGCCCCTGACCACCGTCGAGCACCTGTTCGATCTGCACCCGGTCGTGCAGGACGCGTACGACGCGGAGCAGGCCACCATCAGCGAGGCTGAGAGCGACGGGGAGAAGCACCTGTTCTCGATCTTCTCCCGGTTGAGCAAGCTCACCCTGCATCCCCCGCTGATGAACGTCCAGGCTCCGAATGCCCGCTTCGCCGCGTGCGTCGAGGCGTGCCTGGCCGCGCGCGCCCAGGGGGGCCGGAACGTCGTGTTCATGTACACCGGCGGCGAAGGCGGCCTCACGTACACGGCCCTGCGCGATCAACTCATCGCGGCCGGGTATCCCGCCGGTGAAATCGAGATCATCACCGCCAGCACCCACCAGGGCGGCGAACGCCTCACCGTCGAGCGCCGATTCCGACGTGGCGTCCTGACCTGCGTCATCGGTAGCAGCGTGATCGAACAGGGTGGCAATTACCAGGGCGCGACCGACCTCCATCACCTTGATTACCCGCATCACCACATGGCGTTCGTGCAGCGCATCGGACGCGGCCGCCGTCAGGGCACCTGGGTGAAGGAGATCCGCAACCACGTGTACTTCGCCCGGGGCAGCTTCGACGTGATCCGTTTCCAGAACATGATGGGCAAGAAGGGCTGGGCGCAGCAGGTGTTCGACCCCACCCTCACCAGCTGCGAGAACACCGACGTGGGCTTCGACGGGGAGGAACTCGCCGTGATGCTCAGCCGCGACCCGGACGCCACCCGGCACGCCATCCGCACCAAGCGCGAAGCCCGTCAGGCGGAAAGTCACGCCGCGAGCCTGCTCGCCGACCTCACGGTCATCCGCGAGTACCTCGAAGCGCTCAGCCTGCTGGAGAAGCGCGACCGGACGGCCCGCGGCCGTGAACACGGCCCGAGCACGCAGGACGTCGCGGGCATCAATCGCCTCGTGACCGCCCTGCGCGGCCTGCACGGTCAGGTGCAGGCCCTGCGCGCTGCGGCGAACCCCATGGCCGCGCTCACCCGCCTTCAGCAGCCGATCCTATGGGTGGAAGGCCTGCCCATCCACGCCGGGCTGACGTTCGAGCACCAGGGCAACCCCGTGACCGTGCGGGACCTGCGCGGTGGCGACACGGGCGTGCGCGTCACGGACGTCGGCGGGAACCTGGACCTCATTGCGCCCGTGGACCTCGCCAGGGCCCGGCACGTGCAGCCCACCCGCGCGGAGGGCGCGTACGGCGCTGAGGGCCTCACCCGCCTGCGCGCCGAACTTCAGGAGCGCATCCTGAGCGCCGACGTCGCGCCCCAGGTACCGACTCAGCCTGCGGCGCCCATTCAGCCCGCCCCGGCGCAGGAAACGGCTCAGGTGCCGGAGATCCAGCCTGTTCCGCTGGTCGCGGCCGCGGACCCGGTGGAGACCACGCCCACCCCGCGCCCCGCGCCCACCGTCCGGACCGCCCAGCGGCCCCCGCTGCGCCTGCGGTACGGCCTGACCGTCACCGAGCAGCTGCCCACCCGCCCCGCACAGGTGTACGCCATCCAGGGCGACACGCTCACGCCCGGCGCGGTGGACGGGTGCCCGCTCGTGATCGTCGAGTACCGCGCCGAGCGGGACGTGCGGATGGTCACCCTGGTGTTCCCGGACTCCACCCGCGCGGCGCAGACCCGCACGCTCCTGCGGCAGCACGACCCCCGAGTCCGTGCCCGAATGGATCAGCTGCTCCTCGCGGCCATCTGATCAGAAGCTCTGGCCCCCAGCAGGGGGCCACGCGGGCATCATGCACACCTCCACGATCTCCTTCCAGCAGCCCCAGCCGCCCCTGAGCACCACCCTGACCTGCACGCCCGACCCACAGCAGGAGCACATAGCCGACCACAACCTGGGGACGCTCACCCCGGACCCCACACCCACCAGCGTGCCCATCCGGGACGGCCTGCACTTCACGCCCGCCTGGAGTGAAGCGGACGAGGCCCGCGTGCGGATCACATTCCTGGGTTTCACGCCTGAACAGGCCCTGCGGGAAGCGCGGACGGACGTGATGCGCGCCGCGCGCCGCCGGGCCCTGTGCGGTGTCACGTGGCACGTCCAGCGGGTCACGTGCCGGGTCACGAACGCCGCCGGGGAGGTCCTGGCCTGCCGCACGATCGGCGGGATCTCCAGTGACCTCAGTGGCGGAGCGCGTGCACAACTGGAAGGCGACCTGACGGGTGAAGCGCTCGCCGAGGCGCGCGACTGGGCCATCCTGGGGCTGAACTGAGTGCCCGGCCAGGACCCGCCCGGTGACGCCCCCACAACCTTCACCCTGGACGGCCTGAACGCGGGCGACCTGGTCCTCGTGAACGACCGCTGCCCGCACCCGGAATGCCACGGGGAGATCGGCATCATCGACTTCATGTTTCTTGCGCGGCCCGAGTGCGGCACCCCAGCCGAATACGTGCTGGACATCCGGGGCTTCCTCACGCCCCTCGAACGCGAACACTTCGACCCGCTCCCCCCAGCTGATCAGTGATGGCCCACCCGGCTGCCGGGTGGGCCAGGTCGCCGTCATGCCCACACGCACGAGGTTCAGCTGATGCAGCGACTCACCACCCTGGAGGGCCTGAACGCGGGCGACACCGTGACCGTCGGCCCGCAGTGCCGCATCCTGGAGTGCCGCGGACGACCCGGCCACCTGCAGTACATGTACGCCGCGCAACCCGAATTCGGCACCCCGGCGGAGTTCATCGTGTCCGTGGACGGCATCTCGCGGCCGCTCACGCGAACGGACTTCGACCCCGCCTGACAGCAGTGGCCCACCCGGGAGCCGGGTGGGCCAGGTCGCCGTCATGACCTATACCCAGCCCCGTCCGGTCCCCTCCGCCCAGCACGCCCCGATCCTCCCCGACGACAAGGCCCGCGCCGCCCAACTCTGGGAGTCGGTCAAGGGCACCGCCCTAGAGGACGACTTCCGCCGCGTCAGCCGGGAGCACCCCGACAAGGACGCCAGCCGCATGCACTACCTGGCGTTCCTGGCGGACATCGAGGGGCTGTTCGCCGCACCTGAAGCGGCCCCGTGGGAAGCGACGCCCCCCGCCCCAGTCACGCAGCCTGCCCCAGTCACGCAGCCCGCCCTGGTCGCTCAGCCCGAGCCCACCCCAGAGCCCGAGGGACAGCCCGCGCCCGCCGCGGAACCCGCCCCGGAACTCGAGGCTCAGCCCGACGCGACCCCCGCGCCCGAGGACGGCGCCGCTGACCCCGGCCGCGACGCGCAGGACGCCCCCGCGCCCACCGCCACGCTCGCCGCCCCGGTGCACAGCGGCCTGATCGCTCAGCTCGCCGGACTGCTCGCCGACGGCGGGGAACTCACCTTCCAGCTGCTCCGCGTCGGGACGGACGTCACCATCGGCATCTTCCCCAAACCCCACCCCGGCGAGACGGCCCCCGTGCCGTTCGTGCTCACCGAGACGCCCGACTGGATGGACGCGAACCTCGTGACCGCCATGCAGGGCTACGCCGGGGCGCGCCGGGATGCCTTCAGCGTCGCCCAGCAGGCCGCGCAGCGTCAGCAGGCCGCGAACAAGAAGGCGACCGACAAGCCCGCCCCCACCCCCGCCAAGGCGAAAACGAGCGTCCTGACGCTGAAAGCCGCCGAGGGCACCACCCTCAAGGGCACCCTGGGCGGCAAGGACGTGCCCCTGGTGGTCGGGAAGAACAACGTCCCGCTGGGCGGCACCCTGGAGATTACCGCCACGCACCCCACGTTCGGGGAGGTGAAAAAGACGCTCGGCACGCACTTGAACAAGGAGCACGACTTCACCGAGCAGCAGGGCGCGCGCGTCACCGTGAACGTCACCCCGCAGAGTGCGGCGCTCGAAGCCACCAAGGGCGACACGGTCATCGCCCTGCACCACGGCATCGAGGTCCTGCTCGCGCCCGGCACGTGGGTCGTGAACGCGCAGGCGGCCGAGCACGCCACGGCGAACCAGACGATCACCGTGAAGGCCGGGAAACCCCAGGTGATCGAGATGACGCTCAAGGAGGAGCAGCGCCTCTTCTGACAGCCCTGGCCCCCTGTGGGGGCCACGCGGCCGTCATGACCCTGCCTCACCTGCACGCCGCCCTCACCCGCACCGACTGGGCCGCCCTCGCCGAACAGAAAGAGGTCCTGGCGAACGAGGTGGCCAGCATCCGCTCCGCGAGGGCGCTCCTCACCGAGTACGAGTGCACCTCAGCCGCTGACCTGGCCCTCCATCACGCCGACGACCTGGACGGCATCCTGCACTGGCTGGACGCCCTGATGGACGCCGCGCAGCAGGACGGGTTTCCCGTCGTGTTCCACACGACCCCCGAATGACAGTGCTGGCCCCCTCCCGGGGGCCACGCGGCATGCATGACGAACCCCACCCCCGGTCAACCCCAGGCCCTCAAGCGCGTCTTCAAGTTCGGCGATCAGGTCCTCGACGACCCCAACCCGAACATGACGCCCGAACAGGTCAAAGGCTTCTACGCCCCGCAGCACCCGGAACTCACCACCGCCGGAATCGGCAGCCCCGTCACGGACCTCAAGGCCGGGACCGTCACCACGGAGTTCATCAAGAACTATGGCCGGAAAGGTTGAGCCGTGCCGACCGCCGCTCGTGCTGGACGTGCCCCGTCAGGGGCCGTCCGGGGCACTCGACGCGCTGCGCCGCGCCCTGAAGTCCACGCGGGGCGCGCCCGAACCGAGGCCCGCCCAGGTCCCCCTGCTGCCGTAGGCCACACCACCCCAGTCCTGCCGCGCGCCGTGCCCTCCCTGGCCGGCGTGCGGCCCCTCGTGCTGCAGGCGGACCTGGACGCCGCCGAGCGGATGTACGAGGAAGGCCTGCTCAACGACCCCGTCCCGCTCGTGACCCCGTTGCTGGGTACCGTGCTCCCGGACCCCGGGCCGGACGGCCCGCTCGACCAGCGCCTCCAGCGCGCCCTGAGCGGCGTGCGCACGGACGGCTGGACGCTGAACGTGCAGAACGAACGCGGCCTCCTGCACTTCCGGGGGGAGACGGACGTGTCGTGCATGGTGGACCTGCACCGCCTGCACGCGGCCCTGTGGCCCGTGGACCGGCACCTGCTGCCGGGCCTGCTGTTCGCGCTGGAGGTCGGGTCGAGCCGCGTCACGCCCGTCGTGGGCCCGCACTCGGCGGCCGCCATCTGCGAGCAGCACTTCAGTCTGGAGCACCTGGCGGAGTACGGGCTGCCTGACCGCCTGGACCGGCCGGACCTGGTCCTCACGGAACGGGACGCCATGCGCGCCGCGCGTCGCCTCGGCATTCCACACGGGCAACAGGTGCAGGACGCGCTGCCCTGGCCGTACTTCCGCGCCCTGCTGAGCCTGGAGGACACCCTCGCGCGCCTGGAGCGCGTGCTGCCCCGGATGCCCGCCCTGGGTCCCCTCCTGACGCTCCTGCCGGAGTTGCGCGCCGCGGACGACGCGTTCCTCCCACCCACCGACGACGAGTGGAGTGACGTCGTGCAGGACCCCATCCCGCACACGCTGCTGACCGTGACGGGCCGCGAGGACGACCTGAGCCTGGACACCGTGAACGAGTTCCTTCAGAACCACTGGGAGTGCGGGAACGTCAGCCCGCAGTGGTGCGTGCAGGTCGGCCTGAATGGAGAGGGACACGACCGGCTCGCGGCGTACCTCCAGCACGCGCCGAGGGTCGCGCAGCTCGCCGCGCAGTGCGTCGGCGTGCTCGACTTCGCCAACCGGAGCCTCCCCGCCCGCAGGCGCACTTGACAGGCGTGGCCCACCCCGGGGTGGGCCACCCGACGGGCATGGCCAACGTGTTCCTCACCCCAGCCCCGCAGCGGCGCACGCCGACCCCGCTCGCCCCGGAACTCGCCCTGCTCATCTACGGGAACCATCAGCGCAGCGCGATCCTCAAACATCCCGTGCACGACACGCCGCAGGGGTACGTGCTCGGGCCGGGCCAGCTGCTCAGCCGCGAGGACCACCAGCGCCTCGTGGACTTCACCGCCGGGACTGGGTTGACCTTCACGGCGCCGACGACGCTGGCCACCGGGTTGCACTGCGTGTGCTGGTGGGTGCCGCCCCACGAGCGGCCCCTGCTGTTCGACGCGAAGTACGACGCCGCCCGCACCATCGCGCGCCTGAGCGGCGTGCCCGTCCCGCACCCCGGCCTGGTGTTCACCGCGTCCCGGGACGGCCTGCACGTGTACGCCGTGCGCGGCGACCAGCGCCCCACCCCGGACACGGCCCTGTGCCACGCGCCGTACTGGAACATGTTCAGCACCGCGCAGGTGTGCCGCGGCACCACCCTCTACCCCAGCCGTTTCACGCCGGACACGCAACCCGAGTGGGAAGCGGCGTTCTTCCAGTCGGTGTTCACCGGACCCAGCCGCACCGACCGGTACATGAACTGGGGGCGCAGCTACGAGGAACTGCTGACCGAGGCCAGGGCGCAGGGCGCCTTCCCGCAGGGCGTGCTGCTGGACGCCGGGAAGACCCTGGCCGACCTCGCGTGAGGGCTGGCCCACCTTGGGGTGGGCCACCACGCGCGCATGGAGGAGCCCTCATGCCCCGACTTCACCCCGACCCTGCGCGCCCTGCTGCCGAGCGGCACGCGCGTCATCCCCGCGCCCAAAGCGGCCGACCTGCAATCCCCCGACCTGAAACGCCTGACCGTCACCCTGAGGCAGAGCGGAGCCAGTCCCGCGCAGAGCAGCCCACTCGCGCCCCTGTTGCTCTGATCCCGACCGTTCCCCGCCCGGATGGCGTGACGCCCCTGATCCTGGATGCGGACCTGCGCAGCCTGGACGCCCGCGTGCAGCTCGCCCTGCACCAGGACCCGGCAGACGTGCTCCGCGCCCTGTTCCGGGATCTCCTCCCCGACGAACCGGGCAGCGCCCGGACCCTCCAGGCGGAACTCGACCTGATCGCGCCCCTCACCGATGCCGAGGTGCACCTCAACGCCTGCGCGGACGAGGTGACGGTCTCCGTGACGGCGGCCCCGAACGGCTTCACGTACCTGCCCGCCCTGCACGCGGCCCTCGCGCGGCGTGACCCGCACGTCCTGCCCGGGATTCTCGCGGCGCTCGAAGATCACTCCGCGCGCCTCACCCCGCAGTTCGGCCCGCGTGAAGCACATGGGCTGGCCGAGCAGTGGCACCACGAGGACCGCGTCATCGAGGACCTCCTTCAGGAGCACCCGCAGTGGGATGCCCTGAAGAAGCGGGATGTCATCCGCCTCGCGCGGCGCCGCGGCATCCCCCACCCCTGGGTGGTGCGTGACGAGATGCCCTGGCCGTACCTGCGGGACGTGCCGGGCCTCGACGAGACTGTGGCGCGCCTGCGACCCCTCATCCCGGACTTCCCGGCCCTGCAGCCTCTCCTGCGTGCCCTCCCGGAACTGCGCGAGGCGCATGGCGCCCTGCCGGCCATGACGGAAGCGGAGTGCGGCAGCGGTCTGCTCGACCACCTGCCCAGCCGGGCGTATAGCCCTCTGGAGGAAGGGGCAAGCGCGATGGTGGACGTGCTCGACGAGGTGATGGAACTGCACTGGCAGGGCGGGGAGACCGGCGCGTCCCTGCACCTCGTCCTGCACGACTGCGACGCGGACCGCGCGCGGCTCACGGACCTGCTCACGCACGCCCCGCGCGTCGACGCGGCCCTGAACCGCATCCACGACGCGCTCGTCGCCGCCGAAGACCAGTGCGGCCCGTGACGACAGGGGAGAGCCCGACGCGGGCACGTGGCACCGTGGGGATGCCACCTCCCACCGTGGCCAGGTGGCATCCCCACGATGCCACCCGTGGACCAGAGTCAGGCTGGACGGGGAAGGTCTGACCGCTGCGCGGCTGACCTTCAATACGTAGTTTGAAACTGCTAAAATGAAGCAGGCAAGATGGGCACCGCCTGTGCCCACCCCCGGAGGTCCCCCCATGACCCACACCTTCACCCCCACCCGTACCGTCCCCCCACTCCCCGGCACGACCCTGCTCGGCCTGACGGCCACCACGCTCCTCGAACTCGGCGACGCCGCCCGCCAGGGCTTCCAGACCGCCGCGCTCGAACGCTTCGCCCGCCACCTCGGCCTCACCCTCGCCGACACCCTCGACCTCATCCGGCTCAGCGAGAGCACGTATCACAGCTACCGCCGCAAGGGGAAACCCCTCAGCAGCGACGACAGCACCCAGCTCTACCACCTCGCCCGCGTCACCGAAGCCGCCGAAGCCTACTTCCAGAGCGTCACCGAAGCCCACCGCTGGCTCATGACTCCCCGCGCCACCTTCGGCGACCACACGCCCCTCCAGTTCGCCTTGCTGCCCGGCGGCGCCGAGTACGTCACGACCGTGCTCAGCCGCCTGGAACACGGCGTGTATACGTGAGCCTCACGCTTCACCGCATCAGTCGCCTCCAGTACGCCCAGCACCCTGACCTCGCTGAACACGGGTATGGCGCCGCGCTGTACGGCGGCCGCTGGAACAGCCCTGACCCCGGCATGGTGGCCAACCGCCGCCTGATCTACACCAGCGACACGCTCGCGCAGGCCATGCTCGAAGTGATCGTGCACGTCGACAGCCCCGTGCTGAGCAGCGTCCCGCACGCCTTCGTGCGCTTCCAGGTGAATGAAGCGTTCATCAGTGACCTCGACGTCACCCAGCTCCCGCTCAGCTGGAACGCCCACCCGGGCACCCCCGCCACGCAAGTGATCGGCGACCAGTGGTTCGACGAGTGGATCTCCCCGGTGCTGCGCGTGCCGTCGGTCATCCTGCCCCTGAGCGTGTACGGGCCCGGGCAGAGCAACTACCTGATCAACACCCGGCACCCCCAGATCACGCAGGCGGTCACCCTGCTGGGCTTCGAGCCCCTGCCGTTCGACCCGCGCCTCTGAGAGCATCGGGCATGGTGCGGGTCGCATAGTCCGAACACTGGCCATCACGCGCCCAGTCCTGGCCCACCCTGGCGGTGGGCCAGTGCACGCCCATGTCCTTCCAGGTCACGTATCCACCCAGCCCCGCTGAGCTCATGCCCCGGCCTCTCCTGCCCACCCTGGCCCTGCTGATCTACGAGCGGGCCGGTCAACACGGCAGCGAGGTCCTCCTGCGTAAGCACGCCGTGCGGCAGGACGAGGGCGCGTGCACGCTCGGACCTGCCCAGGCGCTCACCCGCGCGGATGTCACCGACCTCACCCGTCTCCTCGCCGGTCATGGCCTGCAGCGCACCCGCCCCACGACCCTCGCGGTCGGCCTGCAGTGCGTCGCCTGGTGGCGGCCGCCCGGCCTGCGCCCCATGCTCTTCGACGCGAAGTACGCCCAGTCCAAGAGCGTCGCGCGTCTGTCCGGCGTCCCTGTCCCTCACCCAGGTCTGGTCTTCGTCGCCACGCCCGGCACCCTCAAGGTGTACGCCGTCACCGGGGACGCCCCACCCACCGACGACACGCCCCTGATGCACGCCCCGTACTGGAACATGTTCCCCGGCGGGCAGCTGTGCCGCGGCACCACCCGCTACCCCGACGCGTGCACCCCCACCGCGCAGGACGACTGGGAGACCGCGTTCTTCCAGTCCGTGTTCACCGGCCCGAGCCGCACCGACCGGTACATGAACTGGGGCAAGAGCTACGAGGAACTCCTCGACGCCGCCCTGACCGCCGGGACGTTCCCCGAACAGGTCCTGATTCCCGCTGGACTGACCCTCGCGCAAGCCCTGAGCTGAACCCTGAGAGTCCTGGCCCCCTCACGGGGGCCACGCGGCCGTCATGCACACCCTGACCTTCGACCCCAAGGAACCCGTCCGCCTCATCCTCGTGGGCGTCGGCGGCACCGGCAGCCTCATGCTCACGCACCTCGTCCGCCTCGATCAGGCCGTCCGCGCCCTCGGCGGCGCCGGGCTGCACGTCACCGCGTTCGACCCGGACGTGGTGAGCGAAACGAACCTCACCCGGCAGAACTTCGCCCCCGCCGACATCGGCCGCCACAAGGCCACCGTCCTCGTGGAGCGCTGCAACCTGTACGCGGGCCTGTGCTGGGATGCCTACCCCCGCACCCTCCAGGACGGGGACGTGAAGGGCGCGCACGTCGTCATCAGCTGCGTGGACAGCGCCCAGAGCCGCCGCGCCATCCACGCTGCCTTCCGCGCCCAGCCCCCGCAGTACTGGCTGGACTGCGGGAACGACGCCACCACCGGACAGGTCATCCTCGGGCAGGTCCGCCCCTGCCCCACCCGCCTCCCGCACGTCCTCGACCGCGACCCCAGCATGCTCACCGGCACGGATGACGACCGGCCCAGCTGCTCCGCCGCCGAGGCACTCACCCGCCAGCACCTGTTCATCAACCCGGCCGTCGCCCTTCAGGCCGCGCAACTCCTCGGGGAACTCCTCCTGAACGCGAAGACCCCCACGTGCGGGGCGTTCATCAACCTCGCCGAGCCACTGCGCGTGGTCGCGCTCCCCGTGCCGGACGGGCAACCCGAGGTGCCGCGCGCGCGTCGCCCCAAACCCCTGCTCAAAGCCCGCCGGGAGCGCCGCCCCCGCCGCACCGCCGCATGACGGCCTCCGACCGACCGCAGGCCACCGTCCCGACCATCTCCGAGGAGGAGTTCGCCACATGGCTCGACTCGCACCGTACCCGGCAGCCCCCGCTCCGCACGCTCGCCCCCGACACGCTCACCCGCGTCCTGGTCACCCTCACACGGACGCAGGAGCGGACGCCGCCCGACCCGCGCTTGCCCCCACCCCCCCTGCTGCCCTGACCACCCCCCGCACGGCACCCCTGAACGTGCCCCGCGCGCACCGCCTCCCCACCGGGTACGTCACCCGCCCCGTGCAGGAGGGCGTCATGGACGCCGCGTGCACCCTCGCCCTGCAGCTCACCCAAGCAGGCCTCATCCCCCGCCGCGCCCCCCGTCCGGGCGAGACGCCAGAGTCGTACATCCTGAACTCGTACGTGGAGACCTGGCGGACAGATCTCAGCACGCCGGACGTACTCCTCGATGTCACCCTCCTGTGCGGGTACTCGCAACACAACACGGCCACCATCGGCATGGAGGTCCTGCCCCAGTCCGGCCGGGTGCTGGACCTCCGGGCCCTGCGCGCGGATCTGCGTGCCCGGGACCGGCACCTGTTCGGCGCCCTGATGTTCACCCTGCGCGCAGCCCTCGCCCCGTACCAGCCCGTCTTCACCGGTCAGGACGCCGTCCAGGGCGAGGAAGCCCTACGGTTCGGGGAGATGTGGTGGGATGACCACCTCGAAGCGCTCAGTGAAGCCGAACACGCGGAACGTACCCAGGAGCCCCGCGCGCGGGACCTGTGCGGCTGGCTGCAGCGCCAGGGCGCACCGACGCCCTACGACCTGGGCCGCACGTACCCCATGGACACGTGGACTGCGCCAGACGACGTGGCCCGCTCCCTCCAGGCCCGCCTGCACGCGCACCGCGCGGTCCCAGGGCTGACGGAGGCCGCGGACCTGCTCGCGCACCTCGCCACGCTGCCCTTCGAGTGGCGCACCACGCGCGCCTGGGCCGAGGACCGCCTGCACCCGGGCGTGATCGACGTGGTGATCTGCCAGGACACCCCGGACCGGGACCCCGTGCTGGAATTCCACCGGGACGTGACCGACATGCTGGGCATCCCACACACGGAGAGCACCGTCGAATCCCTGGCCATGCTCGAAGTCCGCGACTGGGCTTCACACGAGGCCGCGCTGAAATATTTGCGCGCGGTCGCGGACGTGCAGGCCCGCACGCGCCTCATGTGGGACGCGCTCACCCGCGGCGCCACCTCGTGACGGGGGTCGCACTAGAGTTGGAACGGAGACTTACGCTAAGGGCCGTGTGCTGGGGGGGCGAGAACCCCCAGCACACGGCTTGCCTAGCCTCTCCGCCGTTAGCTCAGAGACATGGGCACCTGCGGGTAGTAACCAGATTCACCCAAAAACAGCCGTTAAGAGAAAATCCTCTTCTGGGACTAAGTTCGCAGAATCATCATACTGCGTACTCTTTTGGCCCGAACCACCTCTGTACCGGACATCTTGCCTTCAAGCCGCGCCTGGCGCGTGAAATGGCGTGCTCAGCAGCCTGATCAGTGCGGGTCACTCGGGGAGATTCCACCGCAGGGCATGGCACAGCCGCTCGGCGCCGTACCGCACGAGGCTCATGGCCGCCCGGCCATGAGCCTTCACCTTGACCGGAACCTGCGCCTGGAGCCACACGCCCACCCGGAGGCAGCTGATCCAGGCCAGGACGACCAGCCCGAACAGACGTTCCAGCCGGTCCAGGCGGGTGATGCCGGTCCGCTCCACATCGAACCCGCGGACCTTGAGGCTCGCGAACGTGCACTCCACCGACCAGCGAGCCCGGTACAGCACGCAGGTGTCCCACACGCTGAAATCCGTGGCAATGGCCACCAGGTCCCCTGCGGGGGACCTGGTGGCCACGACCTGCATCACCTCACCGTAGACGTACGCCTTTTCAGCCATGCACCGCACCTCCCCAACCTTCAGATCACCGAACCACGCGTCCACGCGCAGTTCGTCGATCACAGCGTTCTTTCGGATGCGGATGGCCCGTTTGATGCCCTTACGCCTCAGGAAGCGGAACCACTCCCCACCGATGAACTCCCGGTCAGCGACCAGGCCCTTCCAGCGGCCCGCTGGAAGGGTCTTCAGGAGTCGTGAGACCAATTGGATGCGCCGGACCGTGCCGCTGTTGCCGTCGTGATCGAGAGCGGTCCAGACGAGCGGCACCGTGTACCCGTGCAACACGACGCCGAGGAACAGGAGGTTCAGGGGCGACTCGCCACGCTCCCAGGTCGTCCGGTCCATGCTGAGCAGAAGTTTCCCAGGGGGCAGCAGGGCCAGCAGGAAGGCCAGGAACACCGGTCCGGTCAGCTGGGGATCCCGCCATCCTCGTTCCACCCGGCGTTTCTTCGCGTTGAGGGACCTTGCTCCAGGCAGGTGGGCGCACAGGTCACTCTGGTTCACGCTCCTCGCGGTCACCATCGCGAA